>URZF01000023.1 GCA_900552255.1 uncultured Eubacteriales bacterium
TCGGACAAACGCACAGATAACGAAGCGTCCGCCCCCTGCAAGGCCATACCGGCACAAAAAATACCGACGAAACGGAGAGTACCATATGAAAAACAAAACGATACTCATGGAAAAGCTGAAGGAATCCTTGTCCTCCGTTCTGCCGGTATCCGCGATCATTCTCGTGCTCTCCATGACAGTCGCGCCGCTGCCCAATTCCATCTTCATTTCCTTCCTTTTCGGCGCCGTGCTGATGACGGTCGGCATCGGGCTTTTTACCCTCGGCGTCGATAAATCCATGACGCCGATGGGCGAATACGTCGGAACCACGATGACGAAATCCAAAAAGATTTGGCTCATCTGCCTCATCTCATTTCTTGTGGGCGCCATGATCACGGTCTCGGAGCCCGACCTTCAGGTGCTCGCAGGCTATGTGCCCTCGATCGATACCTACACTTTTATCATATCGGTCGCCGTCGGCGTCGGCGTGTTCCTCGTTATCGCCATCCTGCGCATCATTCTCGCGGTAAAGGTAAGGTATATCCTTATTGTATCCTACGCGGCGATTTTTGTGCTGGCCGCTTTCGTGGATCCCGATTTTTGGTCGGTCGCCTTCGACGCCGGCGGCGTCACGACAGGCCCTCTTTCCGTGCCGTTCATCATGGCGATGGGCGTCGGTATTTCCGCCATCTCCTCCGACAAGGACGGCTCAAACGACAGCTTCGGACTGATGGCGCTCTGCTCCGTCGGCCCTGTGCTCTCCATCCTTGTGCTGGGGCTCATGTATGACGTCGGATCTACGGCTTATGTTCCCGACGAGCTGATCGATTTTGCCACCTCCCGCGAATTCGGCTTCGAGCTGTTTTCTTCTTTTCCGCATCAAATGCTCGAGGTCGCCAAGGGACTTTTCCCGATCGTGATCTTCTTCTTTCTCTATCAGGCGATCGCAAATCCGCTCGGAAAAGAAGCCGTTTTAAAGCTTCTCGTCGGCGTCGGCTATACGTATTTCGGTATCGTCCTGTTTCTCACGGGCGTCAATATCGGTTTTCTGCCGGTCGGCAGCTATATCGGTCAGTCCATCGGAGGAACTTCCTATAACTGGATTTTGGTTCCGCTCGGCATGCTGATCGGTTATTTCATCGTGTCGGCGGAGCCTGCCGTCCACGTGCTGGAAAAGCAGGTGGAGGAAGTCACCTCCGGCGCAATTCCGAGGAAAATGCTGTCTGTCGCCATCTCCATCGGCGTTGCACTGGCCGTAGGGCTTGCGATGGTGCGCGTTCTGACCGGAATTTCCATCCTTTGGTTTGTCGGAATCGGCTACGCCGCGGCGCTGCTGCTCTCGTTCTTCGTGCCGGAGATCTTCACGTCCATCGCGTTTGACTCGGGAGGCGTCGCCTCCGGCACCATGTCTTCCGCGTTTCTGATGCCGCTCGCAGTCGGTGCTTCTGTCGCCGTGGGAGGAAATGTTATGAAGGACGCCTTCGGCGTGATCGCGCTCGTCGCTCTGCTTCCGCCCATCACCATTCAGATCCTCGGACTCGTTTATAAAATCAAGGTGAAACGCACCGAAAAGGCCACGGAGGCCTCCTCTCACGACGGCGTAATCGAGTTTGACGCCATACGTCAAAAAATCCAAAAACGGGCAGCCGCCGTCCGCAGCAGAAGCCCGCGGCACGGCAGGCAGGCGGCCGTTCCAAGCTATCCCGATATCATAGAATTTGAAAACGAAGGCAGGTGGTAAGCATGCAGCATATGTACTGGTTTATCACGATTTCCCGGAAGGCCGACGCAGAGGAGATCATCGAGCTTTATAAAAGATTCGAGGTGCCGAGGCTATACTGCACGCTCGCGCACGGCACCGCGAAATCGCAGACACTTGATCTTTTCGGGATCGAACAATCCGAAAAAGTCGTGCATCAAGCGGTGATAACGCACAATAAACTACGTGAACTGAAAAAAACACTGGAAATGGATTTCCAAATCGACCTGCCCGACCGCGGGATCGCACTCGCCGTCCCGCTCGCCAGCATATCGACAAAAAATACGCTCGAATTCTTTTCGGGCGGTCACGCGGAGGATGAAATGACCGATACGGAACAAAAGGAAAAAAGCACGCTGGAGCTTATCATCGCTATATGCAATAAGGGTTACACCGAGGATGTGATGGAAGCCGCAAGAAAAGCGGGCGCCGGCGGCGGGACGATCCTGCACGCCAAGGGGACGGGAACCGAATACGCCGAGAAATTTTTCGGCATTTCGATCGTCGATGAAAAGGAAATGATCTATATCGTTTCAAAAAAGGAAGTGAGAAACGCCATCATGCAGGCGATCACGGACAACGCAGGCGCCGGAACCAAAGCGCACGCGCTCGTCTTTTCCCTGCCCGTGACGGAGACGGCAGGCTTCCGGCTCTACGGAGAAAAAACAGAAGTATAAAAGAGAGGATATTGCGTCGATAAACGCAATATCCTCTCCTTTTCACCGCACAAATTTGACAGCGGACACCGCGGCGCAAATGCCGCGTCCGACGTCACTTCGTCTCCAGCCGAAATCCCCGAGGAAACAGCTCTCCGAGCGTCGTTTCCACATAATCGGTCTCATTTTTCGCACAGATGACGGGAAACGATTCGTCACAAAATTCATATAAAAACTGCCGGCATACGCCGCACGGCGTCGTAGGCTCAAGAGAGGAGCCGACGATCGCAATCGCTGCAAAATCCCGCTGTCCCTCGGATATCGCCTTCGCCGCAGCGCAGCGCTCGGCGCACAGCGTCGGCGAATACGAGGAATTTTCGATGTTGCAGCCGGTATATACCGCGCCGTCCCCGCAGAGGAGCGCCGCGCCGACACGGAAACCCGAAAACGGCGCATATGCCATCTCGCGCGCCGACATAGCGGCACGAATCAGCTTTTGACGATCAAAATCCATAGTCTCACCTCAAAGGATTCTATTTAAAAAGCTCTTGCCATTCAGCGAATACGGCACGCCGAAATACGCCGCGATCGTGGCGGCGATATCCGAATACGTGGAAAGCGTCCCGAGATCCACCGGCTTTATTTTTCTCCCATAGACAAGCAGCGGAACATTCTCGCGCGTATGGTCGCTCCCCGCGAAATTCGGATCGCAGCCGTGATCCGCCGTGATCATGAGGATGTCGTCCGGCTTCATGCCCGCGATAAACCGCGGCAGCCATGCGTCAAGGCGCATAACGGCTTCCGCATAGCCCTTTGCGTCGCGGCGATGGCCATAAAGCGTATCGAAATCCACAAAATTGATAAAGGAAAGTCCCGTGAAATCCTTCTCCAAAAGCTCCAAGCAGACGCGCATACCGTCGTCGTTGCCGGAGGTGCGTATCGATTCCGTCACACCGACGCCGGCGAACACGTCCCCGATCTTGCCCACACATTCCGTCGCATAACCGGCATCCGCAAGCAGCTCCAGCACGGTTTTCGCCGGCGGCACCGCTGAAAAATCATGACGACGCGCCGTGCGGACAAACGGCCATTCCCCCGTGAACGGTCTTGCGATCACACGTCCCACGCAGTCCTCCCCGACCAGCAGCTCCCTCGCGATCCGGCAATCGCGATAAAGCTCCTCGACCGGAACCACCTCCTCATGCGCCGCGATCTGAAACACGCTGTCGGCCGAGGTATAGACGATCAGCTCGCCTGTTTTCATATGCTCGCGCCCAAAATCCCGAATGACCTCCGTCCCGGAATAAGGCTTGTTGCACAGCACGCCGCGGCCGCATTTCTCCGAGAACGGCCGCAGAATCCGTTCGGGAAAGCCGTCCGGATAGGTCGGCAGCGGGACGTCCGAGCGGATGCCGGCGATCTCCCAATGGCCGATGGTCGTATCCTTGCCCTGCGACATCTCGCAAACCCTCGCATAAGCGCCGGTAGGCGTCCCCGTCCGAAAGGGCGAGAGGACGCCGTCGATATGAAACAGCCCAAGGGAAGCAAGCGTCGGCGCGGAAAACCCGTCCTCCGCCATGACGGAGGCAAGCGTGTTACTGCCCTCGTCGCCGAATGCCGCGGCGTCGTTCGCACCGCCGATGCCGAAGCTGTCCATCACCATCAGAAATACCCTTTTATTCATATCCGTCACCGTCCCTATTATCAATTTCTATCTTTATAGTATGATAATATTATCACATATTTATGGGCACATTGGTGAAATATTTGTAAATTTCCAAAGGCAGCCGCTTTTCCCGTAAAAAACGGAGACGCTTTCCGTCCCCGCTTCTTTCATTCCGTATAGATTTCCTCCGAACGCTGCTCCACCTCGCCGAGGCCGGAGACATTCGACGTGACAGCCGGCGAGCCGTAGTAATAAACGGAGCCGACACCGGATATCTTTGCTTTCAGCGTATCCGTGACAGACAGCGCGACCGATCC
This sequence comes from uncultured Eubacteriales bacterium, assembly GCA_900552255.1. Lineage (GTDB taxonomy): Bacteria > Bacillota > Clostridia > Oscillospirales > CAG-272 > QALR01. The sequence continues at coordinate 4,378 of URZF01000023.1, forward strand.
CGCACCGGACACTCGAATATCCGCGTTTGCCGCTGCAAGCGCTCTCGCATCCACCTCCGCAGCGCCGGAAAGTCCCACCACAAAGGTCTCCGCCGTACCGGAAACCGTGATATCCGCAGCGCCGGAAAGGTCGATTTCAAGCCGTCTTGCCGCCGCATTTTTTATAAGACAGTCACAGGCGCCCGAAATATCGAGCCGGAGCTCTTCCGCACCTGCGGCGTCGATTTCAAGATCGCACCCGCCGGAAAGCTCCACACGATCAAAATCGGCATATACCGTGATTTCAAAAGCATCCGCGATATAGCTATAATTATGAGCTGTCCCGATGCGGATCTTCCCGTTTTTCGCCGTGACTTCAAAGCCGTAATCGGCAAAATCCTCGTTGTACCTCGCCTCTATGCGAACCGAATCCGACGGAACGAGCCGGACGACGGCGTTTTCGCTGTCGGAAAAGCTCAGCTTTTCAATTTCCACCGTCCAGCCCTCGGAATCTCCGCTTCCGTAAATGGTTGTTTCTTTCATATCGCCGGAAAGCCTCACCGTCTTCCAGCCCGTATACATACGGCATCCGGAAAACAGGAAGAGCGCCGTCACCAAGGCTGCGGCCGCGCTGAGCACTCTTATCAAAAACGATCGCGTCATTTCGGTCTATCTCCTATCTGTTATATGGATTTATTATAGCACAGACAGGGGATATGTCAAGCAATCTCCGATATCAACTCTCTGAATATCTTCGCGTGATGCTCCTCATCCTTCACGATCCTCGCGAGCACCTCCGTGATGGCTTCGTCCCGAATATTTTTCATGAGCCGCTGATAAACCGCGATCGCGTTTTTCTCACTTGTCTCGGCGGCGGCAAGCAGCCTGTCGGGAGTTGTGCCGTAATTTAGTCCCGCCGCGCTGAAAGCGCCCCGTCCGTCGGACTGAAAACGCGGCGCGCCGCCGAGGTCGCAGATCAGCGTCCCGAGAATCTCCAAATGGCGCATTTCCACCTCGGCTATATAGGCAAATACATCCGTAAGCAGCGCCGGCTTTGCATTCCGACAAACCAAATGCCCGTATTGATATTGAAGCACTGAGGAAAGCTCGCCTCCCTGTCCCGCATACGGAACGGAAAGCATCCTTGCATAGCTCAGATTCGGCTCCTTCACACGGGGATTGGGATACGGCAGAGGAACCGTACAAAGTGTCTTTATCCTTGTATTCATAAAAAATATCGCTCCTTTTCCGGCTTTTCCTTCCTATTGTATGCAGCATAGGATAAATCCGCAACGAGTTTTCACAATAAAATTGACAATGGCTCCGGTTTCGTAGTATAATGAATATAAATTTTTCAAGGAAACGGATTTACAAAAAAATGACGGTCATGAGTGCTCATGATATTCTCGTCGAATACGGCACGGATATCATTCTGCAAAAAATAAATTTCTCCTTAAACGAAGGGGACCGGCTCGGCGTGGTAGGCGTCAACGGAGCCGGGAAGTCCACGCTGCTCCGCATCATCGCGGGCAAGACGGAGCCCTCCGCCGGCGCCGTTTATATCGCCAAGGGCAAATCGGTCGCAATGCTCGAACAGAACGCCATGCTCGAGAGCGGCAAAACGCTGTTCGAGGAAATGGCGGACGCCTTTTCCGAATGCCGCCGGACCGAAGTGCGGCTGGAAGCCCTTCATGCCGAAATCGAGGCCGCATCAGGCGCAGTCCACGACGAGGGCTACGAAAAAATGATCGCGGAATTTTCCTCGCTGACGGAGAAATTCCGGGAGATCGGCGGATATGAGTACAAATCCCGCATCCGCGCCATGCTGACGCGCTTCGGCTTTCCCGAGCCGGAGCAGGGCAAGCGGATCGCGACGCTTTCCGGCGGAGAGCGCACAAGGCTCGCGCTGGTGCGGCTGCTGCTCATTGAGCCGGATATCCTGATTTTGGACGAGCCGACCAATCATCTCGACACCGATACGCTCTACTGGCTCGAGGAGCATCTGCGCGCTTATCCGAAAACGCTGATCCTCGTTTCGCACGACCGGTATTTCCTCGACAGGACGGCGACGAAGATCCTCGATATCGAAAACACAAGAGCTGAGCTTTATACCGGAAACTACGAGCAGTTCGCCGCAAAAAAAGCGGAAGCCCGAAAATCGCTCGAAAAGCGGTATGAGCTCCAACAAAAGGAGATCGCCCGCATCGAGGCGATCATCGCGCAGCAGCGTCATTTCGGGCAGGAACGCAATTTCATCACGATCGCGAGCAAACGCAAGCAGATCGAGCATATGGATAAAATCGACGCGCCGGAAAATGCGCCGGGCGGCATTCGGCTTGCGTTTGCCGAGGCCGCGGAAAGCGGCAGCGACGTCATGGAAGCGGAGCATCTCGCCAAAGCCTTCGGAAGCCGTCAGATTTTCAACGACATCTCCTTTCTCGTCAAAAAGCGGGACAGGATCATCATCATGGGGCCGAACGGCTGCGGCAAATCCACGCTGCTCAAAATCCTCGGAGGCTTCTCCGAGCCGGATCACGGCGTTTTGGAATACGGCGCGGGCGTCGTCGCCGGCTATTACGACCAGGAGCAGCAGACGCTCGACGAATCGAACACCGTGCTCGAGGAGGTCTGCCTCGCACACGAAAAGCTCACGTTCACGCAGATCCGGACGGCGCTCGCGGGCTTTCTCTTCTTCGCGGAGGATATGGACAAAAAGGTTTCCGTTCTCTCCGGCGGTGAAAAAGCGAGGCTCATGCTCTGCAAAATGATCCTCTCCAAGGTCAATCTGCTCATCCTCGACGAGCCGACCAATCACCTCGATATCGCCTCTCGCGAGGCGCTCGAGGACGCGTTGCTCGCTTTCGGCGGAACCATCATCGCCATATCGCACGACCGATATTTTATGAAAAAGCTCGCGACGCGCATTTTCGACATGACAAAGGGCTTCACCGATTATCACGGCAGCTTCGACGAATACCTCGAATTCAAAGAGAAGCAGGAAACCGCAGGATACGATATCAAAACGACAAAAGCGGAATCCGAAAGCAAGGCGAAATACGTTGAAAGCAAAAAGCTCACGGCTGAAATCCGAAAAGCCGAAAAGCGCATCGAGCGCGCGGAAGAGGAAATCGACGCGCTCGACGGAGAGCGAAAAAAGCTGGAAGCCGAAATGAACGCCGAGGCCGCAACGGACTATGTACGGCTTTCCGAAATCACGGCGCGGATAGAGGAAATTGGAAAACGGACGGACGAGCTGTTCCTCGATATAGAGGAAGCGGAAAAATTCCTGTCGGAAAATAAAGTCTGACAGCAAGGACAGAGGCATATGGAAAAACGAAAAATCGCCGTCGTGGGTGCCGGCGCCGCCGGCATGACCGCGGCCGGACGCGCGGCCGAGCTCGGCTGCGAGGTCACGCTCTTTGAGCGCAATTCCCTGCTCGGCAAAAAGCTCGGCATCACCGGCAAGGGACGGTGCAACCTGACAAACGACTGCACGCCCGACGAATGTATCAAAAATATAACGTCGAACGGGAAATTCCTCTTTTCCGCCGTCAATCGTTTCACACCCGCCGATACGATGATGTTTTTCGAATCGCTGGGCGTGCCGCTCAAAACGGAGCGCGGCAGGCGGGTATTCCCCGTCTCCGACCGGGCGCTCGACGTCGTGCTCGCGCTCAAACGGTACTGCACCGAGAACGGCTGCCTCATCGTCTGCGACCGCATCACGGGACTTCTCCAAAACGCGGACGGCACGCTTTCCGGCGTGCGCTCCGAAACAAAAAAATACGACGGCTTCGACGCCGTGATCCTTTGCACAGGCGGTCTTTCCTATCCCGGTACCGGCTCGACCGGAGACGGTTACCGGCTCGCCGCGTCGGTCGGACACATGATAACGCCGCCCACCCCGTCGCTTGTTGGGCTGGAATCGGACGCGCCGCTCTGTCCCGCCGCGCAGGGACTTTCCCTGCGGAATGTGGAAATCCGCGTTATCGATGCGGAAACAAAAAAAATCATCTACCGCGATTTCGGTGAAATGCTTTTCTGCCACTTCGGCATAAGCGGCCCCGTGATCCTCTCCGCCTCGGCACATATGCGCCCCATGAAAAGCGGAAAATATACCGTGATGATCGATCTCAAGCCCGCGCTGGACCGAGAGACGCTCGACCGCAGGCTCCTCTCCGATTTTGACAAATTCAAAAACAGAAATTTTGCAAACGCCTTTGACGACCTTCTGCCGTCGAAGCTGCGCGCGCCGTTCGTCTGCATTTGCGGCATCCCTCCCGAAAAGAAGATCCATGACATCACGCATGAGCAGCGGCGCAAAATCACGGAGCTCTTAAAGGGACTTCCAATCGGAATCACCGGCTTCCGTCCAATCTCGGAGGCGATCGTCACAAGCGGCGGTGTTACGGTATCGGAAATCGAACCGCAGACCATGTGCTCAAGGCGCTGTCCGAATCTGTATTTTGCAGGGGAGCTCATGGATCTCGACGCCTACACCGGCGGCTTCAATCTGCAAATCGCATTTTCCACGGCCATGGCGGCGGCAGATGCCGCAGCGCGGCCGGTATCGGACTGCATAAATAGGAAAGGAAACGAATAAAATCATGAATATCGCCATCGACGGCCCCTCCGGAGCCGGCAAAAGCACGCTGGCAAAGGCGCTCGCGGCAAAACTTGGATTCCTCTACACCGATACCGGAGCGCTCTACCGCACCATCGCCCTCGCAGTCAAGCGCCGCGGCCTCTCGCCCGACGACAAGGATGCGGTCGCGGCCTTGCTGCCCGACATCAAAATTTCCTTACAATACGTAAACGGAGAACAAAAGCTCTATCTCGACGGCGAGGAGGTCAGCGGACGCATCCGCACAAATGAAATCTCCTCATACGCCTCCAAGGTCTCCGCCATTCCCGAGGTGCGGGTCTTTCTGCTCGATCTCCAGCGCGATATCGCGAGAAAAAACGACGTGATCATGGACGGCCGCGATATCGGCACCGTCATTCTGCCGGACGCCGAGGTCAAATTCTTCGTGACCGTCTCCGACGACGAACGCGCACGCCGCCGTCACCGCGAGCTATTGGCGCGCGGTGAGACGATCACGCTTTCGGAGGTGAAGCGCACCATGGCGGAGCGGGACCGCTGCGACAGCACGAGAAAAATCGCGCCCGCCGTACCGGCTGAGGACGCCGTTTTTCTCGACAACACCGGAGATTTTGAGCAAACCGTCGACCGTGCGCTTTCCGTGATAAGGAGCAGGATGAAACATGAATAAAGGCTATCGCTTTCTGCAAATCCTATTAAAGCCCTTCTATAAAATATTCTATCGCATGCGTGTCACAGGACTGGAAAACGAGCTTCCCGACGGGCCCTGCATCATCTGCGCCAATCACATCAGTATGCACGACATTTTCCTCATCGCCGTCAACCTAAAGCGTCAGATTTTTTTCTTCGCCAAAAAAGAGCTTTTCAAAAACCCCCTGCTTGCGAGGTTCCTGCGCAGCTTCGGCACCATCTCCGTCAACCGCGGCACGGTCGATCTGCACTCGATCACCGCGACCATCGAGGTGCTGCGCGCCGGCGGATATATCGGGCTTTTCCCGCAGGGCACGAGAATGCCGGACAAAGAACCGTCCGCAGCCGATGTCAAAAGCGGCGTCGGACTTATCGCCTATCGCGCGAAAAGCAACGTCCTGCCCGTTTATATCCAAACCAAAAACAACAGAATCCGTCTGTTCCGCCCCGTAACGGTCATCGTCGGCAAACCGATTTTGTACGACGAGCTCGGCTTCGAGAAAGGCGGGATGGCAGAATACGACGCCGCTTCAAAGCTTATCTTCGAGCGAATACTGGAAATCGGAAAAGCGGCGGAAAACGGAGCTTATCATGAAGATCAAAACGGCTGAATACGCCGGCTTCTGCTTCGGTGTAAAGCGGGCGGTCGACGCGGTATCCGAGCTTGTGGACTTGCGTCCGAACGCCCAAATCTACACAATAGGACAGCTGATTCACAATCCCGCCGTCACGGAAAAGCTCTCTAAAAAGGGCGTTGTCACCGTCAGAGAAAATGAGCTCGAACAGGTGCTCGCCGAAGCGCCTGCCCGCTCGGTCTTTGTCGTCCGGACGCACGGCATCCCGCTTTCCATCAAAGAAAAGCTGACGGCTTTCGTCCGGGGAAATCCCGAAGCGGAAATTCTCGATATGACCTGCCCTTTCGTCGCCAAAATCTACAAAATCATGGACGACAACACAAACGATAACACCTTCACCATCCTGCTCGGAGACAGCCGCCATCCCGAAGTCATCGGCATTTCCAGCCATATCAAGGGCAGCTATCGGGTGTTCGCGGACTGCGGCGAGATCGAATCCGCCTATCATTGTGGAGAATTACATGATTTTGAATCGAAAAGAACAATTTTAGCCTCACAGACGACACACAATTTAGCAGATTATCAAAAAACAAAAAAATTTCTCGAAAAGCTATATACAAACGGATTATTTTTTGATACAATATGTAATGTTACGGAAACGCGGCAAATAGAAGTCGACGCGCTTTCAAGAGAATGTGACGGCATGCTCATAGTCGGCGGTGCGGAAAGCTCCAATACCAAAAAGCTTTTCGATATCAGCCGCGGCAACTGTCCTGAGACCTATCTTGTCGAATCGGCGGCCGATATTCCGTCAAGCATAAAAACGATGACCGGCACCGTCGGCATCGCGGCCGGAGCGTCAACACCCGGCTACATAATTGAGGAGGTACAAAACACCATGAGCGAACAAGAAAATTTCGCACAGCTTCTTGAAGAATCTTTCAAAACTTTAAATACAGGAGACACCGTCCGCGGCATTGTCACTTCGGTTTCCGGAACCGAAGTCCACGTCGATATCGGCTCGAAGGTAACCGGCATCCTCACGCTGGAAAACGTGACGGAAGATCCGCAGGCAAAGCTGGAGGATATGTTCAAGGTCGGCGACGAGGTGGAAGCCATCGCGGTGCGCGTCAGCGATCTCGACGGGATCGCAACGCTTTCCAAGAAGAAAATCGACGCGCACAACAATTGGTCCAAAATCCTCGAAGCCAAGGAAACAGGAGAGATTTTGGAGGGCAAGGTCACCGAGGCCGTCAAGGGCGGCGTGATCGTCTATGCCCTTTCGCAGAGGATTTTCATCCCGGCGTCTCAGACGCCCGTGCCGAAGGATGGAGACCTTGCCACACTGGTCGGAACCAAGCAGAGATTCAAAATCATCGACATCAAGGAAGAAAGACGCCGTGCGGTCGGCTCGATCCGCGTTGTCGCAAGAGAAGAAAGAAAAGCACAGCTTGAAAAATTCTGGTCGGAAATCGAAGTCGGCAAGCATTACACAGGCAAGGTCAAGAGCCTGACCTCCTACGGTGCGTTCATCGATCTCGGCGGTATCGACGGAATGGTTCACAATTCGGAGCTTTCTTGGCTCAGAATCTCAAGCCCTAAGGACGTCGTTGCCGTCGGCGATACGCTCGAGGTCTTCGTCAAGGATTTCGACCGCGAGAAAAACAGGATCTCCCTCGGCTATAAGACCGAGGAGACCAATCCGTGGAAGCTCTTCACGGACAAATATAACGTAGACGACGTCGTTCCCGTCACCATCGTATCGATGATGCCCTTCGGCGCGTTCGCGCAGATCATCCCCGGCGTAGACGGACTGATCCACATTTCCCAGATCGCCGACCGCAAGCTGGCAAGTCCCTCCGAGGTGCTCACGAAAGGACAGGTCGTCGATGCGAAGATCACCGACATCGATACGGAGAACTGCAAGGTCAGCCTCTCCATCCGTGCTCTTTTGGACAAAGACTCGGATGGCGTTTCCGAAGAGGATATCGCAGCCTACGAGGTCCCCAGCAACGAATAATATTAACTAAAAAAATAAAATGCCGCAGTCATGCGGCATTTTATTTTCTGTGTTTCACTTGACATGAGCGCATCGATATGATAGACTGGAAGCAGCCAATGAGCGCCCATATCATTATCATTTGGAGGTTATTATGAAACGCATTTCCACTATTTCCCTTGTCATCGTCCTCATGGCAGCACTTTTCCTCAGCGGATGCGCGCTGTTTGAAGCATCGCCCAAAACATTTGCCAAAGCCGGCATGAGCATCACTTTGACCGATCGGTTCACAGAGCGGGATTATGTCTCCTTCACAGCCGTTTATGATTCTCAATATGTTGCGGTATTTGCTTTAAAAGAGGAATTCACACTTTTTGAAGGCTCAGCCCTCGGAAAGAATTCTTCCCTTAACGATTATGCAAACGCCGTGATTCTCGCCAATGGTCTGGACGTTTCCCCTGCTACCGAAGACGGACTCACATTCTTTACCTATCAAAAGGAAAACAACGGCACCGAATACACATATTTTTCTACCGTCCATAAGAGCGGCGACGCTTTTTGGTTGATTCAATTTTCTGCAAAA
>URZF01000024.1 GCA_900552255.1 uncultured Eubacteriales bacterium
ATGAATAAGCGGCGGAAATGATCGAACGTGCGATTGCATATGCTCGATTTTATTTCCGCGGCAAAGGAGGCTTTATGAACATCAAATTTCATGTGAACAGACAGCATATCACGAGGACGGACCATGCGTATGTCGTCGCCGGAAGCCGCAATTTCCTCGGCTGTGAATTTACCTTTACGCCGGAATGGGAGGGAATTGTCAAAACAGCCGTCTTTCAGAATGGAGATACGGCGTATCACGTCGTTTTGGAGAACGATGCGATCGCCGCGGCGGCGATGCCCGTGCTGTCCGAGGGATGCTGGAATATCTCCGTTTTCGGCGGGGATCTCATCACGGCGGACAGCGCGCCGCTTGTCGTCGCCCGGTCGGGATATGCCGAGGGGACGGCGCCGGAGGCGCCGTCCGCTACGGTATACGAGACGTTGAGCGGCATGATTTCGCAGGCGATTGCAAAGACGGACGCTTTGGAGGAAAAAATCGAGGGAGGGACGTCCGGCGGAACGCCGGTGACGGTTGCAGACGAAACGCTTTACATCAATTAAGGGGGGAATTATGAAAATATCCAAAATTTACGATAACAAAACGAGCACCGAATACGAGCTTGCGGACGAGGGCGCGAGAAGCGGTGCGGCGCTTGCGGACGGCGCCGTCACGCCGGAGAAAACCTCGTTCGGGCATATCCTGCATAAGACGTCGGAAAATCTCTACGACCCGGCGGCGCAGACGGACGACACGATAAGTCCGCATTACTTCATGAACGGCGCGCCGTATGAGACGACGCAGTTCGATCTTTCCTACAACTGTACGGCGATGATCGCGGTGGAGCCGTCGACCGCCTATTGGCTCGGACTGATACCGGCGGTAAACGGCTATGCCAAGCCGTGGGGCGATGCCGCCTACGGTATATTTTTCTACGATGCGGACGGCGCTTACCTCAGCGGTACGACGGCGAATGCTTTTACTACGCCTGCGACTGCCCGTTTTCTTCGCTTCAACTATGCGATGTATAAGGGCATGACGCTTTTTGAGGTCAACCGAACCTGCATGCTGGTGAAAGGAGAGAGCGCGCCTGCCTCCTATGAGCGTTATTATGATTATTTCCTCGACACGCAGATCGAGTTTCTGAATTCGCGTGTGGACAGGCTGGCAAAGCCGGTGTATTATCACATTGACGGCGATGTGCTGGACATCATTTATAAATATTCGGCGTCGCAGGATATGAGAGTGCGGTTAAAAAAGAAAGGCGGCAACAATCTTTTTGATTTCTATCAGTTTGCGCTGATCGACAACGGCACGGAGTTCGTTTCCTCCGATTACAGCGGCGGAACGATCTGCATTACGACGCCGAGCGACTGGTTCGCGCCGTTTGTCATGGCGGCCAAGACCAATATCGACGGAGATGCCGTCACGTCGGGTCATTTTACGGGCGGCAATCATGAATACACCAATACCGGAACCGGAGGCACGCCCACGGCACGCTGCTCGGAGCTCAAATTCTTTGCCGACGGCAGACAGGTTTCCGACGGCGCCGCGGACACGGTGATCGAGGGGTATTGCGACAGAATGGAGATGCTTTGGACGAATTATGTGCAGGCCTACAACACAAAAAAAGAGGACGGCACGGGGCGCGAGGTGCTGTGTGAGCGTCACAGAATGCTGTTTGACGGCGTCCGCTTTCTATCCCGGACGGAGCTGGTTCCGCTGGAGGCCGTGACGGTTTCCACTTGGTACGGACTGCAATGCGCGACCTCGCATCTTTGGGAGGGGACGGCGCACTATATCGGAGGCGAGAACCGCGCGCTCTTCGACGTTACGACAGCCACGGACTGCGGCAACAAAAGCGCGACCGCGCTTGTGATCGAGAAGGACGCCAATGTGCTGGAAATGTCCATCGATCCTGCCGTCGATTTGGGCGACCGCCGTTATTATGCCGGGACGCAGGGCATTTTTACGAGGACATACAGCAAAGCCTATATGTATATGATCCAAGGCACTGAGCTTGCGGCGGACTCGGTATATACGCTTGAGGGAAGCTATCGCTTTTATTCAAAATAAAAAATTGAAAAAAGGAATTGACAAAGCCGGATGGGTATGATATAATACGCAGGAACGCGCGATGTGAAAGAACATGTAAGTCCAGTTTCTTTCCGTCGCGCGTTATTTTTTTGCCCATTGGTTAGCGATAGCTAACTTTTGGAGCTTCCGCTTGTTGAATTTTGCGGATGCGGCTTTCAGTTGGGAGGGAATATGTTTATAAAAAAGCATCTGTCGACAATCATTTTGGCGGTGCTCTTGCTTGTTTTGTCGGCTGCTTCTCTGTTTATCGGCGTATTCGATATCAGCATATCCGGACTTTTCAGCGGAGACGCACAGCAGATCGGGGTTTTTCTCGCATCGCGTCTGCCAAGGCTTCTTGCGATTTTGTGTACCGGCGTCGGCATGAGCGTGGCGGGACTGATCATGCAGCAGCTTTGTATGAATAAATTTGTGTCTCCCACAACGGGCGCGACGATTTCCGCGGCCGAGCTCGGCGTTCTGATCGCGATGGTCTTTATTCCCGCGTCTACGCTGTGGAGCCGGGCTGTCGTATCGTTTGTTTTTGCGATTCTCGGAACATGGATTTTTGTCGCTTTTATTCAGCGTGTCAAATTCAAGGATGTGGTCATGGTGCCGCTTGTGGGCATCATGTTCGGCAATGTGCTGACGGGGCTGACCAATTTTATCTCCTATAAATACGATATGACCCAGCAGCTTTCCGGCTGGCTTACCGGCAACTTCTCGATGGTTTTACAGGGCAGATATGAGATCGTATATCTTGTGGTGCCGCTTGTGATCCTCGCCTTTGTATTCGCCAATTACTTCAATATTGTCGGAATGGGCAAGGATTTTTCCAAGAATCTCGGCGTCAATTACAACGTCGTGCTGTTTTTGGGGATTACGATATCGGCCATGATCTCGGCTGCGATCGTCGTCATCGTCGGGCAGATTTCGTATATAGGGCTCATCGTTCCCAATATCGTCGCCATGTTCAAGGGCGATAAAATAAGGGGGACGCTGATCGATACGGCGCTTTTCGGCGGTCTGTTCGTACTTGTGTGCGATATCATCGCAAGGGTGATCATAACGCCCTATGAAATGCCGATCGAGCTGATCGTCGGCATTGTGGGAAGCATCGTATTCATCTTTACGATCATTTATCGGCTGAAATACGGACAAAAGTCGGTGAAGCTTGTGAAATCCCTGCGCAAAGAGGCGGAGGAGAAAGGCGGTAATCCATGAATGACAGTGCCATCAAGGAGGGCGGCATGACCGCGGAAAAAGCTGCCGGCATCAAAAGAAGGGAAAAAGTGCGTGCCGACGGAAAAACCGTCCGCGCCAACACTGTGAAGCTCATCGTTCTCGCGGTCCTGGTGATTGCGTGCATCGTTTTATACCTGCTTTGGGGACTGAATTTCGATAAGATGAAATTTGTCGTATATTCCATGCAGATACGTGTTCCCAAGCTGATCGCCATGCTGATTGCGGCCTTTGCCATCGGCGCGGCATCGATCGTTTTTCAAACCATTATCGGCAACAGGATCGTCACCCCGTGTCTTTTGGGCATGAATGCCCTTTATACGCTGACGCATACCGCGATATTTTTTGTGGTGGGGATAGGCAGTGTGCTTGTGGCGAACAGCAATGTTTCCTTTGCGATCGATCTTGTCGTCATGTCGGTCGTCGCGATGTTCATTTACAGCTATATGTTCAAAAAGACCCAGCACAACATTCTTTACATATTGCTGATCGGCACGGTGCTCGCCTCGCTTTTTTCCAGTATTCAGAGCACGCTGATCCGGATTATGGACCCCAACGAGTATGAGGTGCTGCTTACGACGCTCGTCGCAAGCTTTGAGAATATCAATTCCGAGATCATGATTTTCGCCGTCGTTCTGCTTGCCGTCATCATCGCGGTTTTGCGGCGGGATATCGCGCTTTTGGATGTGATGACGCTCGGCAAGGCGCAGGCTACCAATTTGGGCGTCGATTACGACAGGAGCGTTCGGCGGCTTCTGCTCGGCGTCACGCTGTTTATCTCTGTCGCCACCGCGATGGTGGGTCCCATCTCATTTTTGGGCTTGATCGTAGCCAATTTGGCAAGAGAATTTCTGTGCACCTACAAGCATACACAGCTTATCTTGGCTTCGACCATGTTCGGCATGATCGTTTTGATCGGCGGGCAGCTGCTGGTGGAGCATGTTTTCAGCTACAGCATTCCGGTCAGCGTTTTTATCACGCTGTTCGGCGGCGCTTACTTCCTCTATCTGCTGCTGAGACGGAAGAAAGCATAATCAGGAGGTATCGGATATGGTAGTAAAGGATTTGGTAAAAAAATACGATGGGAAGCCCGTCGTCGACAGCGTCGATTTTGAGCTTCACAAGGGAAAAGTGACCTCGCTTATCGGTCCTAACGGCGCGGGAAAATCCACCGTCATGGGGATCATATCCCGCCTGATCGCAAGGGATTCGGGCGTCGTCCAGTTTTTGGGCGAGGATATCTCCAAGTGGAAAAGCAAGGAGCTTGCAAAGCATCTTGCGATCCTCACGCAGACGAACAACATTCAGATGAAGCTGACGGTGCGCGAGCTTGTGGCGTTCGGCCGCTTCCCGTATTCGTCGGGGAGACACACGCCGCTGGATATCGAGATCATAGACAGAGCGATCCGCTATATGGAGCTTGACGAGATACAAAACAGATTTATAGACGAGCTTTCAGGCGGGCAGCGACAGCGGGCTTATATCGCGATGGTGATCGCGCAGGACACCGATTATGTTCTGCTCGACGAGCCGACGAACAATCTCGATATATATCATGCGAGAAATCTGATGCGGACGGTGAGAGCGCTTTGCGACGAGCTTGGCAAAACGGTGGTGCTTGTTCTGCACGAGCTGAATTACGCCGCTTTTTATTCGGATTATATCTGCGAGATGAAAAACGGAAAGATCGCGAAGTACGGCACGGTAAAGGAGGTGATGACGAAGGAAAATCTCTCTCAAATTTACAGCGTGGATTTTGAAATCATTGAAATCGAAGGAAAACCGTTATCAATCTACTATTAAAAGGAGAATCAATCATGAAAAAATTTATCGCTTTTATTCTTGCTATGGTCATGATGGCCATGCTGTGCTTTGTACTTACATCCTGTTAGGATGATGAAGAGGGTGGAGAAAAGCAAACCGTCAAGATCACTTCTCTGAATGCAAACGGAGAGGAATTTGAAAACGAGGTGCCTTATCAGCCGCAGCGCGTCGCGATCCTTGACTATGCCGTGCTCGATATGATGGATAATTTCGGTGTAGGAGACCGCGTGGTTTCCTCGGCGAGAACCACGATCGACTATCTTTCCGAATATACGGAAAAAATGGACGCGGGAACGATCGTCGATCTCGGCAATTTGCAGACATACGATATGGAAAAGCTTCAACAGAGCGAGCCGGATATCATCTTCATCGGCGGCAGACAGTCAAAAAATTATGACGAGCTGCAAAAAATTGCGCCTGTCGTTTATCTCAGCTGCACGGCCGGACAGGTCGTCAGCGATACGCTGAAAAACGCCAAGACCGTCGCCGCCATCTTCGGTATCGACGAGTCCAAAGTTACCGAGCTTACAGCCGGTTTCAATGCAAGGATCGAAGCATTGAAGGCTGTGGCTCAGCCGGAGGGAGAAGCGGCGAAAACCGCGATGGTCTTGATGTATACGAGCGATAAATCCATCGGCGCCTTGGGCTCCGGCGGACGCTGCTCCATCATCTGCGACGAGCTGGGCTTTGTGAATCTGTACGAAAGCAACGCGGACGCGACGCACGGCGAGTCTTTTTCCTTTGAAACCATTGCCAAGCTGAATCCCGACTATCTGTTCGTACTTAACAGAGGCTTTATCACCTCCTCGGGAGAGACGAGCAATGCGTCGGTCGTGGAAGTTATGACCAACAGTCTTACCTCCGGCACGACGGCGCTTCAAAACGGTCATTTGATCGTTATGGATCATCCCGATACATGGTATACGGCCGAGGGCGGCATCAGTGCGCTTGACACGATGCTTGCCGACCTTGAGCGTGTACTGCTCCCCTGAAATGAACAGCCCATTTTCCTTCCTATCCAATGATTGAAGCCATATTATCTTCTCAAAAAGCAGATCGATGTCGCATTGATCTGCTTTTTGAGACATCTTCACGTGAAGCCGCGGCTGTCGCGGGAAGAAAAATAGCACGATATCCAAAGATGAATTTGGAATCATAAATAAATATTTAAGGAGAAGTATATGATGAACAGAACTGAATCCCAAACCGCATGTCCCTGCTGTGAGAACCATTGTCCGTCCGATGAATTGAAATGCGGAAGAGGAAAAGCGCATTTCGGTCTGATTCCCGAAGGAAAGGACGGCGCACGCCGTGAAAATCGCGAGATAAAAACAATCGAAGACGAGGTGATCGTCCTTTTGCATCGATGCGGGCATTTTCTGCATCACAGCGCAGAGCAGGCTTCAGATCATAAGGCGCTGCTGAGCATTCTTTCCGAGGAGGAAAAGCGAAGCTTGGCCGCCCTTCTGAAAAAATGCTTGCAGAGCTGGGAGCGCGGCTCCGCGGGCGCGGAAAGGAAATAATCGGTGTACGGCAGGGGCAAAAGCGGTTTTCGCTGAAATTGCTTTTACAGAGGGAAATGAGGGTATTTCCAAATAGATGTCCCCTATACGACGACGATATTTTCCGAAAATAAGAAAAGGGTGCGGCAAAGCCGCACCCTTTTGTGTGTTGCACTTAGCTTGACGATTCCCTGTGTTTATTCCCGGATGACAGTACCCGCTGTGATATCGCCATCGACGTCGCCGGAGACCGTTACGGTACCGCCGCCGGAGATGGAAACGTCTCCCTCGATATCGCCGCACTGGACGGTTGCTGTTCCCGAAGTATCGTTGACGGTTATGACTCCGCTGATGTCACCACAATCGATATTGCCGTTTTGTGTCGTAATATCGCCATCGACATCACCGCAGTTGACGGGACCGTTTGCCGTTATGATATCACCGTCGACATCGCCGGAGACCATTACGGTGCCGCTTGCCGTTGTGATATCACCGTCGACATCGCCGGAGATCGTTACGGTGCCGCTTGCCGTTGTGACATCACCCTCGACATCGCCGCAGCTGACGGAAAAATCGGATATGATATCGAGCGCATCGCCGTCATATTCAAGGGTGACGGTTGATTTTTCATTGGTATATTCTTTTTTGCCGGTGATTCTGTTTCCGATGAAAAGCACGGCGCGCAGCTTGCCGTCGTCCGGCCAATCGAGCAGGCGGTCGTTCTTTTCTTTTTGGATTGCTTTCGACTCCGAGTCTTTCGGCTCCAAGCCGAAGAGCGCATCGATGGAAACGTCGAAGATCTCTGCGATTTGCGGGATCAGGGAAATATCAGGGCAGGAGAGAGCATTTTCCCATTTGGAGACCGCCTGAAAGGTGACGCCGAGCTTTTCGGCCAGCGCGTCCTGCGTCAGGCCTGCGGATTTTCTGAGTTCCGCGATTTTCGTGCATAGGATGGCGTTGGTATTCATGTCTGTATTCATAGTATCAAGGATTCCTTTCCGGTAAAAATTTGTCCCGAAAGGGAGCCTTTGTACCCCATGGCTGCACAGTGCTCCGTTTCGTCTCTGCTTTTAGTATGCCTGATCGATGTAAAAGAATCAATAAAAAATTGGTTGAATCTGCACAAAAATGTCTCAACCAAAGGTTGAATCCGGCGTCAAATCGTCAAAAAAGGAAAGAATTTCCTCTTTTTTTGTTTCTGCATGACCGAAGAGCATCTTGTCGGAGCCGCCACATTTTCCTCCGAGCGAGGAGGCAAGCGTCGGCGCAAGCGTTTTCATCGGCAGATGACGGGAGGTACAGACAAAATCATAGCCGGTGTCGTCCGCCCCGGAAAAGGCGGCGAACACGCCGGCGGTTTTGGCGGCGCCGCCTGCGGCAAGCTCGCGCAGTCCGTTTGTATCGAGCAGAGGCTCGAAAAGGCAGACGGATCTTGTCTGCTCCGGGAGCGCGTCGAGCGTCCGCTGAACGATGGAACGCCGCAGGAGCCCGATGGTGTGCTTAGCGGCGCCGAGCTCGTGCAGACGCGCCGTCACCGTTTCGCGGAGGCGCTCCTCTTTCGAGGAAAGCAGCGCGCAGAGCGCGGCGATATCGTCTTGTTTGGTCTGATAGTCCGTGAGCGCGTCGAAGCCGCAGAGCGCGGTGAAGCGCATGCCGCCCTTGTATTTCATGGCGCTCGTGATTTTGATGAGTCCCGCCTTGCCTGTGCGGTCGAGATGCGGCGCGCAGCAGGCGCACCGGTCGAAGCCCTCCGCGTCGACGATCCGGATGCTTCGGACATTTTCCAGCTTTTCGCTTTTGGCGCGGTAGTCGAGCGCGCGAAGCTCGTCCGGCTGCGGATAATAGCAGCGGACAGGCACGTCGGCGCATACGGCGCGGTTGGCTTCGCGTTCCGCTTCTTTGATTTGCTCCTCCGTGAGGACGCCGTTTACATCAAAGGTCATGTAGTCCGCGCCGAGATGGAAGCCGACGTTGTCAAGTCCATAAAGGCGGTGAATGGCGCCGCAGAGCAGGTGCTCGCCGAGATGATTCTGCATTTTGCGGAAGCGCTTCTCAAAGTCGAGCGCGCAGTCCACGGTTCCTGAGACCGGCGCGTCGGTGAAATGCAGGATTTCATCGTTTTCGATTTGGACGTCCGCAACGTGCGCGTCTCCGATTCTGCCGGTGTCGGCGGTCTGTCCGCCGCCTTCGGGAAAAAACGCGGTGCGGTCGAGGAGGACGGCATAGCCGTCCCCTCTTTTTTCACAGGACAGGACGCTTGCCCCAAAGGAGGAGAGCATGCCGTCCGATTCATATAATTTTTCCGTTTTCAAAATGGTGATCCTCCTGATCGGGTTTTCTTCCATTCTATCATGATTTGCCCTTTATGGCAAGCGTCGATCTGATACGCAGAGAGAAGTTCGGCGGCTGTTGATAGACGCATTCCTGTTCTTTGGAATCGGTGCTTGGGGAATGTCGGCTGTAAACAGGTCGGGCAGTCTTGCCCGATAAGATCAAATCAATGCTTGCGCCTTCTATGCCATTCGTTCCAGAATGCGGCGTAGGCATCCCGTTCAAATTTGTCATTTGGGAGAATTTTAGGACTGCATTGCTTGTAATAAGCTTCTATCTTGTCTGCGAACCGAAATACTTCTTCTCTGTATTCTTCTATCGGGATTCTTTCCTCTGTTCCGTCCTCTAAAATCAAAACGACCTCGTTTTTTTCATGCTTGACTGTCCAGTCAACTCCGTTGGGACACCCTAAAATATCGACATGATCCAGTGATTTGTTGGGAATGCAGTGGAAGCCGCAGCAGGGGAGCATTTGATTTTCCTCATGAATGATATGGTTTTCCGTCAGAGATTTTAACAGATAAAGTGCGGTCGCGCTTACGGTGGCATCATATTCCAGCTTGTGTTTTCCGATATAAGCGACCGCATGTCCGTGCAGGCATAAATCGTCCGGATCATCGTCTGCACCGTTTATCCAGTAAAGAGGGTCCGCGTCGATTTTGAAAATCCCCATAAAATACACCTCTGAAATCCGATTTTTCAAATTCATTCTATCATATCCACCGACCTGAGACAAGGGATTTTCTTTGGATTTGCATGAAAAAGAGACGTCCGTTCAATCGTCTTGACAAAGCCTCATGGAAAGAGTAAAATAAAAAATCGGATAGGGGAGATTACATATGAAAAAATGGATGGCGGAGGACTGGCAATTTGAAGTGACCGTAACGGACGGATTTGCCGAAGATTGCAGGCTTGGACTTGAAAAGGGCGACAAATTCACGTTTGAATACGGGTGTCCTGCGGACTTTTGTCCCCGCGCGATGGCGGAGATTTTTACATGGTGCGAGGTCATCCGGTGCGGCGGGGATTTTACGCATCGGGGATGCAGGGAAAAATATGAAATGGATCTGGCATGTCCCTGTCACCATACCCGGCTTCATTTGACGGCGAAGCCCATCCATCGCGATGAAAACGGAATTTATATCGGAAAAAGCGTAAGGCCGAAAGCGAATTAAAAAATAAATGCTCAAATATCGGATATAAAAGGAGAATCATCATGGCGGAATTATCATCGATTGACCGGAATTTGGACGTCGTCACTTCTTTCGGACGGGATGACGTCGTGTTATATGACCCGAGGGAGGCGCCGTTCTCGCTGTACGGCGTTTTCTATGAGGACGGGTGGTACCGCCGTATGCCGGAGAGTGCTGCGGCATCGGTATCGGATAACGTGCGAGAGCTTTCCGCATACACGGCGGGCGGGCGCGTCTGCTTTGCGACGGATTCGGATTTTGTCGCGATTTCATGCCGCAGGCCGGGACTATGGATGATGCCGCATATGGCGCTTGCCGGCTCCGGCGGCTTTGACCTTTATACGCGCGAAAAGGGAAGCCTCCTCTATTACGGCACGTTCATGCCCGATTCCGGAAAAAGAGAGGGCTATGCTTCCATCCTCAAATTCCCGACGAAAGAGAGGCGGGAGATTTTGATCCATTTCCCGCTTTACTGCGGCATCACCTCGCTTTCCGTGGGACTTGCGTCGGGCGCTTCGCTTGACGGATGGAGCGGCTACAAAAGGGAAAAGCCCGTCGTCTTTTACGGCTCCTCCATCACGCAGGGCGCATGTGCCTCCACGCCCGGAAACGATTATATCGGCAGGCTGTCGAGACGGTTCGATTTCAACTATATCAATCTCGGCTTTTCCGGAAGCGCCAAGGGGGAGCAGGCGATGATGGATTATATCGCCGGTCTTGATATGAGCATGTTCGTCTACGATTACGACCACAACGCCCCGGATCCCGCGCACCTCGCGGCGACGCATTATAAGGGATACCAAACGGTGCGCGCGTCGCATCCGGATATCCCGATCATCATGGCGTCGCGTCCGACCTATGATCATCCGCGCGAGAATGCCGCGGAGCGCCGTGATGTGATTGCCGCAAGCTATGAGCGTGCGCGTGCCGAGGGGGACGGCAACGTGTATTTTGTCGACGGCGCCAAGGTCTTTTCGACCTTTTTTGCCGACGGCTGCACGGTGGACGGCACGCATCCGACAGACCTCGGCTTTTATCGCATGGCGGAGGCGTTCGGGGAGATCATAGCGCGGATATTTTAGAGATTTTTTCGCTTTCCCGCGGAGAAAATTATCGATTTGGATCGGAGGATACCTATGGCTGCTCTTATCGGCTCGTTTTTGATGGGCGCTGTTGCCGTTTTGTACCTGCTTGCCGCCGTGGGTCTTCCGCTCGGAGATTTTCTGATGGGCGGATGTCACAAAATCCTGCCTGCGAGGCTTAGGGCGGCGTCGGGAATTTTATGTTTTGTCCAGTGCTTTGCGGTCTTTGTGCTTCTGCGCACCGGAGGCGTGATTTCCGTGGGTATGCCGTTTGCCGTATCACGTGGCTTTTGTTTTTTCTTTGCCGTTTATCTGACGCTGAATGTTCTGTTCAATCTGTGCTCGAAAGGCAGGCGGGAGCGGCTCATCATGACGCCGGTTTCCATCTTTGCAGCGTCCTGCTTTTGGATTACGGCGCTTGGCGCTTAGATCGTTTTAAGTCACCTTATTTTATCATAATATAGCCGCGGACAGCGGCGGAAGGAGAATCATATGGCAGAAAAAGTTTTGTTTGCACCGATGGCGTTCGCAAGGTATGAGGCGTCGCAGACGCTTCCGGAGAAGTTTGCAAGACTTCTTGAAAGGTCCGGTCTTGCGGAAAAGGTGAAGGGCAAGACCGTAGCGGTGAAAATGCACGTCGGGGCGGGCGTTACCTATTCGACGATTCCGCCGGTATTCGTCATGAAGCTTGTGGATTTCCTCCACAAAAACGGGGCGGAATGCTTCATCACCGACCACTATGTCTACCGCCGCCATCCCGAACGCCGCGGCTATACGGAATCGACGCTCGGATGTCCTGTGCTCGACGACTGCGGCTACTTCGGCAAATATTATTATACGAAGGAAGTCGATTTCAAGAAATTCAAGCATGTCGACGTCGCGGGACTGATTTATGACGCGGATTTTCTCATCGATTTTTCCCATGTCAAGGGACACGGCGCCTGCGGCTTCGGCGGCGCATGTAAGAATATCGCGATGGGCTGCGTCACGGACCGCACAAGGCATGAAATCCACGCCTTGGAGGGCGGGCTTGTATGGGACAAGGATAAATGCGTACACTGCAAAAAGTGCATCGAGGCCTGCAACCATTACGCCAACAGCTTTACCGACTGCGGACACTACAAGGTCAATTATCACAACTGCACGATGTGCCAGCACTGTGCCAAGGTATGTCCGACCGGCGCCATCACGCTCGACAGCCACGACTATACCGACTTTCAGGAGGGGATGGCGATCTGCACAAAAACGGTGCTCGACACCTTCGAGCCGGGAAATACATACTTTATCAACGTGCTGACGCAGATCACGGCGCTTTGCGACTGCTGGGGCATGACGACGCCGTCTCTTGTGCCGGATATCGGCATTATGGCGGGAGAGGACATCGTGGCGGTGGAGCGCGCTTCGATCGACGCCGTCAAAATCGAGGATCTCATTCCGGCCGGGATCCCCGCAGGGATGCAGCCCACCAGATGGGCGCGGCCCTTACATTGCGCTGTGCGCTGGGCGGCATCCTTGCACTGGTGCTGCTCCACTTCGGCCT
>URZF01000025.1 GCA_900552255.1 uncultured Eubacteriales bacterium
AAACGGGGAGCCGATAAATCGGCTCCCCGTTTTTCTCTTTTACTTTTTATGTGATAACAAAGTCAGTTTTCAACCCATTTTGCATAAAGCGAGAAATCTTCATTTCCCTTTTCGATCACGGTATCCATATCATATGGCTTTGTAAAGGCCGCATCGTAATACCAGCCCTCAAGCTGATAGCCCGGCTTTTTATTCGCGATGCTGTTCAGCCAGCCGGAGGGGATGGCGAGCGCTTGCCCGAAATTCACCTTGACATCATATTTTCTCGCGTCGAGATCGGAGTACAGCGAAACCGTGATATAAGTCTTCTCCTGCGGCGCCGACGAAGTAGGCGTGTCGCCCGTCGCCTCGGCATAGCCGGAATCGCTGTTTACATAGACCTTATAATAATACCGCGTGTCCGCCGTAAGCCCGTCGAACGTAGCCGTAAAGGTTCCGTCAGCTGCGACCGTAGCCGTTTTTGTTACGACATTTTCCGAAAAGTCCTTGGAAGTGGAAAGAATCACGCCATACTCGGAAATGACGGCCTGATTGAGCACTTCGATCTTGCCCTGCACCGTAATGGAATCGTAGGTCTTTGTGCTGTAAGTTGCAGAGAGAACAGGCGCATAATCCTTGGTCCCGGAGGTGATCTTAATGGTCATCTCCTGCCCGGGCTCGCTCAAGACCTCAATTTTCAGATTATAATTCTGCTTGCCCTCCCAAGAGCTGGGATAAGAATTGAGGGACTGCGTTCCATTGGTTGCGGAACGGAAATCGCCGGAATTGAAAATCGCCGTCGATACGTCGTCGCTGAGATAGTAGAACGGATCGGAGGGATTCGTCGATACCATCAGCTGGCCTGCGGCATCAAAAGCTCCTCTGAAAAGCGGTACGATGCCGGGATCGTGGCGTTTGCCCGTCGAGGCGTCCGCATAAGAAGAAGAAGCCATGCCGGACTCAAAATATCTCCTGTTGATGCTCTCGTCGATATGCCATACCATGATGCCGCCCTTAGAATCTCCGCTCGTAAGCTTCTGTTCAAAACCCTCCTTCAGGCGGATTTCAATCAGATAATATTCATCCGGATCCGGAGTGTTGACGCGCAAAACCGTGTATTTATTAGTACAGGTCGAATAAATGGTATAGACGCCGTCTTCGACCACGCGCTCCTCAGCCCAGCCGAGGTAGATCCTCTGATACGGATCGAGATAAGACGGCATGCTTCCGTATCCGCAGTTGTTTCCGTTGCATTGCAGCGAAAAATAATACGCTCTCGGCCAGCCTGTGACCGTACCGCCCGTCGCATTGACATTGCGGTCATACAGATCCTCTACACCGAGATTATGCGCAAGCTCATGCGTCGGAACGCCGATTGGGAGGATCGTGCCGACCGTTTTGTATTCGCCTACGTTGGACACCTTGGAGAAGGTCACGCCGTCAAGATTGGCATTGAGTCCCTGAGAAGTGCCCCAAACCTCAAAATGGAACTGAGACGAGGCGGTGTTCACGCCGGTTTTTCCGGCACTGCTGGAGGCATCCGCACCGGAATTCAGAATGATAACGCCCAGCTCCATTTCATCGATTTTTCCATTTCCGTTTGTATCTAACTTGGAGAAATCGATATACGGATCACATGCGCTGAAGATCGTTGTAATGGAGCCCTGCGCGTTGCCGGAAGCAGTCGGATGCGGTATGTTCACGGTGACCTCGATAATGCCGTTCGGTACCTCGGAATTCTCCGGCATGACGTCGAATTCGATCGGCACAAACCGAAACGCTCCCATCGAAAGCTCGTCGTAGTAGTTGGTCAGAGAGTATCCGTCGCCGAAATACAGATCGTAGTGATCGGTAACGGAGGTGCCCGCCCACTGTTCGCCGTAATAAGGCTTCGTCTTGTCGCTGTAAAGCTTATCCGGCTCGCTTTCGTCATAATCGTCAATTCCGTTCCCATTGGCGTCAAAATTCGCGAGAATGATGAGAAGAGGGATTTCCTTTGTTTCCGTTACGGGAGAAGCCTCGATCTTGATCGCATTCGCGATCTCTTCAAGCGGCAAACGAATCTCCTCCGAAGAAGTGGCGCCCGGTGTTGTCACCTCGGGGGCTGTCGTCGCTTCGTCGGAGGTCGACTCACCAGAGGTCGTCTCGGCCGAAGAATCGACGGGCGGCTCCGTGTTGCCGCAGGCGCACACCGTGACAAGCATCACGGCGCAGAGCAAGGCGGCGAGCAAGCGTTTCAAATTCTTATCCATGGATTTCACCTTTCCATTCATAAAATATGCGCCGATTATACCATAATGCAGCGATCTTGTCAACCAACATGAATATACATTCATTTTTATTTTTACATTTACAATTTTGTAAATACGTGGTATAATAAAAATGAAACAATCAATCACGATGTCGTTTAGCGATTCGGAGCATCTCAAAGCGTATGATTTTCCAAGGCAGGAAATGAAAAATCAAAAGGCGGTGATATGAAATTCTTAAAAAGATAAGAGAACACACAAAAATAAAACTCACAGAAAGGATTTTTACAAATGAAAAACAATCTCAAACAAATTTTTGCCTCTCTGCTCTGCGCCAGCTTCTTTTTTTCCTTTTCCGTTTCCGCAGATGCGGCCGACCTGATTTCCGACACAATAGCAAGCCTTGACAATTCCGAGAACTATGATATAATTGAATACGATTATATTACAAAAACGGAACGCGTGATTCCGTGGGAAAGTATCTCCGATTACAGCAGTACGACCACCACGACCTATGAGCTTGATTCATATCATCTGTAATCGAATCGTTCTTTCATGAAAGGAGTCACCGTATGAAAAAATTTATTTCCGCAATCATTCTTCTCGGCGCTGTTCTTCTAACGGCTCTCGGCTGTGAAAAATACCCATATGATGACATTCCCGACACCTCTTCAACAGATGCGGGCATTCCGGAACAGACCTCGTCCGCGGAGACGTCCATATGGGGTCCTTGGCAGCATTTGGCTTACAATTATACGCCGGATCTCCATTACGGCTCCGACAGGGTTCCGATCGATGATTATGACATCGAGCTTCAGCTGGAAGCCGATACTTTTCCCGCTTCCGTCACGCAAATCACCTGCACCGCCGTCAATAAAACCGGAAAAGGCTTTCTGTATTCCGCAATGATGCTCGAACGCTATTATCCGGCCGGCATCTTTTTTCCGTATATCGATGAAACGCCGGGCGCATGGGTCCGCATTCCTTACAGCTACTATGTACCGGGCAGCTATTCGCACAGCGCCGTTCTAAAAGAGACATTTACCACAGATTTATTTTTAGAAGGCGCATCCTTAGAGCCCGGAAAATACAGATTTGTGTGGTTCCTCGGCGACGGACCTCACTACGCCTATTTTGAAATAACCGAATGACGCCTTTTCCCGTTTCCGCCGAAAAATCATACTCTATGGAACGTGCCGGACTGCCGTCCGGCTCCGCTTCTGTTTTATGCAAACTTAAAACCGTCAGAACAGACTGCCCAATATCTCAAAAAGGAGGCCGGACATGCGTCTCGACAAATTTCTATCCGAAACCGGAACGGCGTCCCGTTCGGAAAGCCGTAAGGCCGCAAGGACCGGCGGAATCTCCGTGAACGGCACCGCCGTTCATGATACGGCCGTCCACATCGATCCCGAACAGGATGAAATTTTTTTCATGGGAAGCCGCATCGTCTACCGGAAATCCATCTATCTCATGCTCAACAAGCCGGAGGGCGTGGTTTCCGCCACCGACGACGGCACAGAGCGCACCGTGCTCGATCTTCTGCCGGGCAAGTACCGCAAAATGGGACTGTTTCCCTGCGGGCGGCTGGACAAAAACACAACGGGGCTTTTGATCCTCACCAACAACGGCGCGCTCGCGCACCGGCTTCTTTCACCGAAATGTCATGTGGAGAAAACCTATCGCTTCACATGCGAACGGCCGCTCACCGATGCGGACTGTGAGCTCCTTCGCCGCGGCGTGAACATCGGAGAAAAAAGCTCGACGCTGCCGGCTAAGCTCACGCTCTCCTCCGACCGTTCGGGAGAAATCACCGTAACGGAAGGAAAATATCATCAAATCAAGCGGATGTTTCAGGCCGTATGCAACAAAATTCTGTCCCTTGAACGGATTTCCTTTGCCGGGATCCCGCTCGATCCCGCGCTTGCGCGGGGTGAATGGCGCGAGCTCACGGCCGCGGAAGCGGCGGATATCGAAAGCAAATAACACGGACATATCCGTGTGATATATCAAAAACCGGAGGTTCCAACATGGATATTATCACAAGGCTCAGCGAGGAGCTTTCCATCAAGCAATCCCAAATCGAAGCGGCGGTGAGGCTCATCGACGACGGCAACACGATTCCCTTTATCGCGCGCTACCGCAAAGAGATGACAGGCTCTCTCGACGACGAGCAGCTGCGCGCGCTTTCCGAGCGGCTCTCTTATCTGCGCGGACTTGAAAGGCGCAAGGAGGAGGTATACGCCGCCATTTCCGAGCAAGGCAAAATGACGCCCGAGATCGAGGAAGCCCTGCAAAACGCGAACATTCTCGCCGAGGTTGAGGATATTTACCGTCCCTATAAGCAGAAGAAAAAAACGAGGGCGTCCGTCGCACGCGAACGCGGGCTTGCCCCGCTTGCGGAGCTGATTTGTGCACAGCAGGCCGACTATGAAAAGCCCATTGAAGAGACGGCCGCCGCCTACATCGACGAGGAAAAGGGCGTTCCGACCGCCGAAGCAGCCCTTGCGGGAGCTATGGATATCCTCGCCGAGGAAATTTCGGACGACGCCGACTACCGCCGCGATATCCGCGCGCTGACCTTCGAGCACGCATTTCTCTCCGTCAAAAACGCCAAGGACGAGGATTCCGTCTACTCGATGTATTATGACTACAACGAAAAGCTGTCCGTCGTTCCCCCGCATCGGATCCTCGCCGTCAACCGCGGAGAAAAAGAAGAGTTTTTGAAAGTCTCCGTCGATATTTCAAAGGATATTCCGCTCAATTATCTGCTCTCGCGCGTCGTCACGGACGAAAAAAGCCCGGCGTTCCCGTATGTCGTATCCGCTATGGTTGACAGCTACGACCGTCTGATCGCTCCCTCGATCGAACGGGAAATCCGGTCGGCATTGTTCGATACGGCAAGCGAAGGCGCGATCAAGCTCTTCTCCCAAAATCTTAAAAATCTGCTGATGCAGGCGCCCATCAAGGGCAAAACCGTGCTCGGCTTCGATCCCGGATACCGTACCGGCTGCAAGCTCGCCGTCGTGGATAAAACCGGGAAAGTGCTCGACACCGCTGTCATCTATCCGACAAAGCCGCACGAAAAAATCGAGGAATCCAAGCGCACGGTGAAGCGTCTGATCGAAAAATACGACGTCGATATCGTATCGATCGGCAACGGAACCGCCTCCAAGGAGAGCGAAATCTTCATCGCCGAGACGTTAAAGGAGCTGGGAGGAAAGACAAAATACATCGTCACAAGCGAGGCCGGCGCCTCCGTCTATTCCGCCTCGAAGCTCGGCGCGGAGGAATTTCCCGATTTCGACGTCACACAGCGAAGCGCGGTCTCGATCGCAAGACGGATTCAAGATCCCTTGGCAGAGCTTGTCAAAATCGATCCGAAATCCATCGGCGTCGGACAGTATCAGCACGATATGAAAGAAGCGCGGCTCGACGAGGCGCTCTCAGGCGTCGTCGAGGACTGCGTGAACGCCGTCGGCGTGGACGTCAACACCGCCTCCTATTCCCTGCTTGAACATATCGCCGGCATCAACGCCGCCTCCGCCAAAAATATCGTAAAATACAGAGAGGAAAACGGCGAATTTCGCAAGCGCTCCGAGCTTTTGAAGGTGCCGAGGATCGGCGCCAAGGCTTATGAACAGTGCGCAGGCTTTCTCAGAGTTTCCGGCTCGGACGAAATTTTCGATAACACAGGCATTCATCCGGAATCCTACGAAACGGCAAAAATCCTGATCGGAAAATTCGGGTACGGCAAAAATGATATCACAAGCGCCGGCCTTTCCGGTCTGCGCAAGGCTGCGGAATCCTACGGCATCGACAAGCTTGCCCGCGAGTTGTCCGCCGGAGAGCCAACCGTCATCGACATCATAACAGAGCTGGAAAAGCCCGGCCGCGATATCCGCGATTCCCTGCCGATGCCGGAGCTGCATTCGGATATTCTCGACATATCCGACCTTTCGGTCGGCATGGTCCTCGACGGCGTCGTCCGCAACGTCATCGATTTCGGGGCATTTGTCGATATCGGCGTCCATCAGGACGGGCTCGTCCATATCTCCGAAATTTGCCGGAAATATATCAAGCATCCGAGCGAAGTCCTCTCCGTCGGCGATCATGTAAAGGTGAAAATCAAATCGCTCGATCTCGCAAAAAAGCGTATCGGACTGACCATGAAGGATATATGATCCGCTAATAAATTAGCATATTTTTTTAGCTTCTTCTAAAATTCAATGTTTTTTCACGATTTTTGTGCAATAATGACAAATAAAAACCGGAAATTTCGGAGTTTTGCCCTCTTTCAAATTTTCGTGTTGTTTGGTATAATAATATCGTTACATTAGCATTGACAATTTTATTTATGGATAAGAACGCGCCTATGGTCGCGTTCTGCCGCGCATCTCTCACCGGCGGCTGAGTGATGGGATAAAAATTTCGTTTTGTCGCCGAGAACGGAGTCTATATGGCAAGCCTTTCCTTAAGACACATCTACAAAAAATATCCGGGCGGAGTTACGGCGGTCTCCGACTTCTGCCTCGAAGTCAAGGATACCGAGTTCATCATTTTCGTCGGTCCCTCCGGCTGCGGTAAATCCACGACGCTTCGTATGATCGCCGGACTGGAGGAGATCACCGAGGGTGAGCTTTTCATCGGAGACAGACTGGTCAACGACGTCGCCCCTAAGGACAGAGATATCGCGATGGTGTTCCAGAACTACGCTCTGTATCCGCATATGACGGTTTTCGACAACATGGCGTTCGGCCTCAAGCTTCGCAAAATGCCGAAGGAAACGATCAAACGTAAGGTCGAGGAAGCAGCCCGCATCCTCGATATCACCCACCTGCTCGACAGATACCCGAAGGCTCTTTCCGGCGGTCAGAAGCAGCGTGTCGCGCTCGGACGCGCTATCGTCCGCGATCCGCAGGTCTTCCTTCTTGACGAACCGCTCTCCAACCTCGACGCAAAGCTTCGTGCGGCCATGAGAACGGAGATCACCAAGCTTCACAACAAGCTCGGCGCTACCTTTATTTACGTTACGCACGACCAGGTCGAGGCTATGACGATGGCAACGAGAATCGTCGTTATGAAAGACGGCATCATCCAGCAGGTCGATTCTCCTCAGAACCTCTACGACAACCCGGTCAACGTGTTCGTTGCCGGCTTTATCGGAACCCCTCAGATGAATTTCATCAACTGCACGCTTGAAAAAGAAGATAAAGGCGTGTATCTAAAATTCGGCGACGTGAAGATAAAGCTGCCCGAGGAGAAAGGAAATCTTCCTGAGCTTCAGCCTTATATGGGCAAAGAGGTCATCGCGGGCGTTCGTCCCGAATGTATCGTGGATACACCGATGCAGATCGCCGCACTTGAAGAATGTTCTTTCGACGTTTACGTCGATGTGACGGAGCTCATGGGTGCAGAGATCTATCTTTATCTCATCGCCAACAAGGTTGTAGTCGATGAAGAGCTCGCCAAGAGAAAAAATATCGTGATCGACAAATCCGGCGAGGTCAAGCTCACCGCAAGAGTTTCGCCGAGATCCACGGCCAGCGCGGGAGACACCGTCAAGGTAGCCATCGATACTTCCCGCGTTCATATCTTTGACAAAGACACGGAAAAGTGCATCTGCCACTGATAGAAGTCATAAGCCCCGCTTTTATCAAGCGGGGCTTACTTTTTGATAAGCAAGGAAAGGAGGCCAAGGCATATGAAGCTATATGTCAAGCAAAAGGTGTTCTCGTTCCGTGACAGCTTTGCCGTAAAGGACGAATACGGAAACGACCGATACAACGTCGTCGGAGATTTCTTCTCTTTTCCGAAAACGCTGCACATCTACGGAGCAAACGGTGAGGAAGTATTGAAGATACAGCGAAAGCTTTTCACGTTTCTTCCCCGATACCAGCTTTACCGCGGAAGCAATCTCGCGGCGGAGATCGCAAAAGAATTTTCATTTTTCACACCCAAATATTATATTGACGGCGCACCGTTCACGATCGAAGGAGACTTTTTCTCTCACAGCTATGAAATCCTGCGAAACGGAACTGCCGTTGCCGAAATCAGCAAAGTTTGGTTTACTTGGGGAGACAGCTATGCGATCGACATGCGGGAGACGGAAGATGAAATCCTCATGCTTGCCATTCTGATCGTGATCGACTGTGTGCTGGCCTCCGACAGCAACTAAATAGGAAGGAAGCTTTTATGATAAAAATCACATTCATCGGCGCCGGAAGCACCGTATTCGTTAAGAATGTCATCGGCGACTGTCTGCTCTGCGATGCTATGCGCGACGCCGAAATCGCGTTATACGATATAGACGGCGCGCGTCTTGCGGAATCGGAAGAGCTGATTTTGGCGCTCAATCGCAGCATCAATGAAAACCGCGCAACGATCAAAGCCTATCTCGGTCTTGAAAATCGCAGGTCGGCGCTCGAGGGAGCCGATTTTGTCATCAACGCCGTACAGGTCGGCCTGTATGATCCCTGCACGATCATCGATTTTGAGATTCCGAAAAAATACGGATTGCGGCAAACCATCGGCGATACGCTCGGCATCGGCGGGATTTTCCGTGCGCTGCGCACCATCCCCGTACTGCGCGGCCTTGCAGAGGATATGGAAGCCGTCTGCCCCAAGGCATGGTTTCTCAACTATACCAATCCGATGGCGATGCTGACCGGCTTTATGCAGCGGTACACGGACATAAAAACCATCGGTCTCTGCCACAGCGTCCAAACGTGCGCCGATACTGTCCTGCGCGAATGCGGAATCGAAGCGGCAGGCCACAAGGAGCTCATCGCCGGCATCAATCACATGGCGTGGCTCTTAAAAATCGAAGATTCCGACGGTCGTGATTTATATCCGGACATCCGTCGGATCGCAGCGGAGAAAAACGCTTCGGCGGAAGGCCATAAGGACATGGTACGCTTCGATTACATTCTCAAATTCGGCTATTACTGCACCGAAAGCAGCGAGCACAACGCCGAATACAATCCGTTTTACATCAAATCAAGATATCCGGAGCTAATCGAAAAATATCATATTCCGCTTGATGAATATCCGCGCCGCTGCGTGAACCAGATCGAGAAATGGAAAACGCAAAAGGCAGAAATCATGAACGGCGGCAATATCGAGCATACGCGCAGCATCGAATATGCGTCGCATATTTTGGAATCGATCATCACAAACACGCCGTACCGCATAGGCGGAAACGTCCTGAATACGGGACTAATCACCAATCTCGTGAAAGATGCCTGTGTCGAGGTTCCCTGCCTTGTAGACGGCTCCGGTATCGCGCCGACGGTCGTCGGTGATCTGCCGGTGCAATGCGCCGCGATGAATATGACGAACATCAATGTCCAGCTCCTCACCATTGAAGCGGCCGTGACCGGCAGAAAAGAGCTTGTTTACAACGCGGCAATGCTGGACCCGCATACGGCAGCGGAGCTTTCCATCGACGACATCGTCTCGATGTGCGATGAGCTGCTCGAAGCACATACGGCGGCAGGATATCCTTCGCTCGGTGCCAATCTGAAATTTTAAGCAACATTTATAGGAAATCCGGTGTTTTTCACCGGATTTTTCGTTGCACCAAGAAAAACATGCGACTATCGCGCAAGTTTCTTGATACAAAAAGCGGCATGGCAAAAGCCATGCCGCTTTTTCTTTATAGGATTATTTCTCCGAAATGGTCACATTTGCGGGAAGGATATCCGCTTGCAGGTATACGATTTCCAAAATCTGCGAGAGCTGATTGGGCTTCAAGCCTTCGCTCTTGACGATGATGCTGGCCTTGTCTCCGTTGATGACGGCGACGCATTCCTCAAAACCCTTGGCCTTGATCAATGATTCGATGTTTGCTTCTTTTTCGATGGTGGCGGCGATGGCGGCAATATCGGCAAGCGCCTGCTCTTTGGCTGCATCGAGTGAAGCCGCATCATCTACGACGCCCTGAAGGACTTCCATCGCCTCATCTCTCGCTCTTTGACGCTCGATCTGAGATGCTGCAAAGAAGTTTGTATTTTCTTCCCCTCCGGATGGCGTGACGTCTCCGGTTTCGCCGGGCGTACCCGCGTTCACGTCATCGTCGGGGTCCACTGTGCTTCCGCCGAACAGCGCCCAGTTGACATAAACGGCCACGCCGATCAGCAGTACGGAAAGAACGATAACAAGATTGCGGACGCCAAATTTCTTAATACCCTTTTCACCGCCTGCAAATATGCTCTTGAACTTAAATTCCTTTTTCTCCGCCTTCGGAAGCTCCAAAACTCCCGCGTCCTGCGCCATGCCCGCTCTCATTGCGGCTCTCTCTTCGTTTCTCATCTTGATTTCTCCTTTTTTATAATTATTTTGTTCCCACAATACAGATTCGGTTGCTTGTGATGCCAAATGCCGTTGAGATCACACGGATCAGCTTCGCCTGTACCTCCGGATCGTCCCCACCCCGGCATGCGACCGAAACACCGGTCACCTGCGGATAGACCTCCTTGAGAAGAATCAGCTCGTCGGAGCCGTTTTCCGTTCTCACGGTTATGTATTCCTTCGCCGAATAGTTTTCGTCGAACTCCTCGTTGGATACATAAACATATTCGGTGCCCGATGAAATACTGACAATCACTTTCACATCGTTCGAACCTGTAATTTGCTCTGTTAT
Source organism: uncultured Eubacteriales bacterium (assembly GCA_900552255.1). Lineage (GTDB taxonomy): Bacteria > Bacillota > Clostridia > Oscillospirales > CAG-272 > QALR01. The sequence goes on from URZF01000025.1 coordinate 10,873, forward strand.
GGTTCTAAGTTTATTCTCGAGTCCCTCGATATATTCCAAAGTGGAAGGATTTTTTGACGACAAATTTTCCGAGGCCGTACTCTCTTTCTTTTTTTCTCCCACAGTTCCGATGATCACGAGAAGGATCCCGATTATCCCGATCACGGCAAGAAGAATCGTTTTTTTCTTGCCTGACATCTTATCAAAAAATCCCATTACTCCGCCTCCGATACTACGACGATGCTCTTTCCGAGAAACATATCGTCGATATAATCCCTGATTTTCTCTTTATTCGTCCCTGCCGGGACCACGATCCGTATTTCCGTGATCTCGACATTTGAGGGGTCCTTTGCATCAAGCTCGATCTCGCATGTAAGCTCCTTGTCATCCAAATCAAATTTGGATGAGATCAAAGAACAAATCGCACCCTCGATCTCCTTTTTGCTGGCCTGTATTACAGCATTTTCGACTTTCTCGGATTCCTCCGCGCCGGCCTCCTCATACTTCCATTCTTCAAGCCGGATTTTTTCCGGAAGCTTTGACACCACGGAAATCATCGGCGCCACGATCGCCGCCAAAATGCAAATGGAGATGATAAAATTGATGTATTTCTTGACGTTGCCCTCCGGCGCCACCGTAAACAGAATTCCGGATATCGCCGTAATGACGATGATCTCCCCGAAATAAGACAGAATTTCACTCATACCGTTCCTCCAATCCCGATCTCACACGCCGGATGCCGCCATCAGAGATAGCGACAGAATAAAAAACACGGAAGAAATCGCCATCACCGCCGCCGTATATCCGAGGAAAGAAGCAATATCCGAGATCAGCTTTCCCTCCGGTCCAAGTCCGAGAATACCGGAACAAACGGAAAGCAGCTCAAGGAAGAGCTTGTGCATGAGGATTTGAATGATCGGCAGCGCGGCGAGCAAGCACACCGCCACAGCGCCCACAACGCCGGTCGCCGCCTTGATCGTGCCGATTCCGCCGGCTATGGTGGAAAGCGCCTCGTTGACCGCGCTTCCGACCACGGGGATGAAGCTTCCCACCGCAAATTTGATGCCCTTGATGGCAAGACTATCCGCGCTCTTTGAAATAATACCTTGAAACGCGAGCACCGCAGACAGACACAAGGTCACAAAGCCGAATATATAACCGATGACCTTCTTGATGATCGGCGTAATCCCGCCGATCCCCGTGACGCCGAATACCGAGGAAACGGCGGAGAGGCACAAGCAAAGCCGAATGAGCGGAAACAGCACGCCGGAGCAGATCAGCTCCAATACCGAAAGCGCCGTCGAGATTACGCCGGACATTACAGCGGCAGAGGTGATATTGCCGCCGGCGATCATGAGCGCTGTCATAGCGGGCGTCACAGTCGCCATAAATCCCGAAAGAGACGAAATAAAAGACTCCGTTAAAGAAAACACCGATTCCGTCACGGAAAACACGGCGCTGCAAATACACAGCATACTGACAAGCTCGAGAGCCGTTTTCAGTCCCGACAGCGTTACGGTATCCCGCAGCGCCCTCAGACAGGCGGCGATGATCAAAAGACCGAGCAGAACCGCAAAATTTTTCGTCGCTTCCGGAACTGCTGCCGCGATGATTTTGAGCCCCGCTTCGGAAAAAAAGCTGAAATCAAACGCCTTATCTATTTCGGAAGCATCGGTATCAAATAGATCTTTCGGCAGATATTCCTCCACTTCCTTTGGAACCGTGATGTTGATCTTATTTTCATTTTCCTCCGCCGTGTCCGCCGCCCGAACGGAAAAGCCGGCACAGAAAAGAAGGAAAAGCGACAGGATGCAAACCCATACCCGTTTCATTGCCATTTCACTCC
>URZF01000026.1 GCA_900552255.1 uncultured Eubacteriales bacterium
TCCTCGTACAACGAAGGCGCTGGCTGCTTCTATCCGCAGAAGCTTTTTTGCGAAATACGGACCGGCAGGGCTTTTTTCATGAGCTCCGCCGTTTTGGCCGATCGGTGGAAAGCTTTCTCCGAATAGGCAGGGCTTACTTTCTCCACCACGGAGACCAGCGGCGGGCGGTCGTTTCTTCCGCCGCTTTGCCGGTGGTTTCCTTGGGAGTCTGCGGTTTTTTGGTGGTCTCCGGCGGCGCGGTGGTTTCTGCTGGCGTTTTTGCGGTGGTTTCCGGTATCGTCGTCTCCTCCGTCGTGGTTTCCGGCGGATTCTCATGCTCGTCGCAGTAACGGTTATAGGCGCTTTTGGTATTGGAAATGCCGATATAACAATCCTTTTCATAGGCGTTTTGGAAAAAGGCCAAGGTCGGATCGGTCGTGGGCGCCTCTCCGAACGGCAGATAACGGTAGACGTACTGTGCGTCCGTTACCGTGACGCGGCAGGGAAAGGCGCGGTCGTAGATTTTGAGCAGCGCCGTTTTGACGATATTCTCCCGCGGACATTTTTCACAGGCGACGGCATGCGTTTTGCTGTCGTAATCGACGAGCGTATGCACGTCGCATTTAGACTGAGGCTCCGTCCCCTTTTTGAAATAGCCAAGCTCAATGCGGTGGCCGCGCGGATCGTGGGAACAGGCGATGGCGGGCGCTTCTCCGGAATCCTTGCAGTATAGACAGCCGACGACGTTTTCGGACTGCGGGAATTGATGCGTTTTATCAAGCGATACGGTATCTGCTGCGGAACCGGCATACAGCTTTGTCATGAGCTCGTCGAAAACCGTGACGGCGGGATTGATTTTAAAAGTCCCGATGTCGCGGGCATCCTTATAGCCGTACCACACGCCGCAGAGGATATCCGGCGTATATCCGATGAACCAGCGGTCGGTATCCGCGTTCGACGTGCCCGTTTTGCCCGCGACCGGAACGGATTTTTTGAGCGTCAGCGCGGAGGCCGTGCCGGTATCGACGACGTTTTCAAGCAGCCTTGTCATGATGTCGGCCGTTTCGGCGCTGACGGCGCGCACGCTATTTTCTTCGTTGGAAAGAAGAAGCTTGCCGTCCTTGTCGTATACTTCCGTATAGGAGATGGAGGTATGGTAGATCCCCTCGTTTGCAAGCGCGCAGTATGCGTTTGTCATCTCCCGCACGGATACGCCGCGCGTCACGGCGCCGAGCGCGAGCGGCGCCAGCGCCATATCCGATAGGGTACGGCCGTCTGTGCTCTTCTCGTTTTCGATCAGGGTGGAAAGGCCGAGCATCCTCGAGAAATCAAAGGATTCCCGCAGACCGAGCTTTTGCAGGACGCGGACCGCGACAGTATTGGTCGATTTGGAAAGCGCGGTATCGACGGTGGTAAGTCCGGAATACACACGGGGATTGTTTTTCGGCCACATGCTGTATGTGCCGTTTTCCTCGGTGAAAATGACGGGGACGTCGTCGAATACGCTCGCCCATGTGATGAGATCCCGGTCGAGTGCCGGTGCATATACGGATATCGGTTTGATGACGGAGCCGGGAGAACGCAGCATTTGTGTTGCCAAATTGAAAATCCGATCGGATCTCTTTTCTCCCGTGTCTCCGGCGACGGCGAGCAGATGCCCGTTTTTTGGATCGATGATCACCGCGGCGCTGGTCGCTCTCATGCCGGACGTATTTTTGGGAAAATTATTTTCGTCGGCATAAAATTCCTCGACGGCCTGCTGCATTTTTGCATCCATCGTCGTATAAATGGAAAGCCCGCCGTTGTAGATCATGCGGGAAGCGGCGGTGCGCGTCAGTCCGTATTTTTCGGAAAGATCGGCGATGACGTCCTCGATGACGGTTTCCGTGAACCACGAGTTTTTGCCTTCGGTTTTCTGTGCTTCATTTAGATGAAGCTCCGTGTCGGTCTCGATCGCTTCCTTATATTCCGCCTCTTCGATCATTCCGAGCTCATACATGCGCCAGAGGATCAGATCGCGCCGCTCGCGATTGTATTCCGGATTCTGAATCGGGTCGTAGCGCGTCGGATATTGAATGATGGCAGCGAGTGCGGCGCCCTCGACAAGAGAAAGCTCCGCGGCGCTCTTCCCGAAGTATTTGCCGGCGGCGGTCTCCAGTCCATAGCAGCCCTCGGAGAGATAAACGGTGTTGAGGTAGATTTCGAGGATCTTGTCCTTTGATATCTTCTTTTCGAGCTCAAGCGCGCGCATGATCTCCGTGACTTTCCGCTTGACCGTGACCGAGTTGTCGCCGGTCAGATTTTTGATGAGCTGCTGAGTGATGGTGGAACCTCCGTAGTCCCCGCTTCCGGGAGAGAGAAAGGAGAGCACCGCGCCGGCGGTGCGCCGGATATCGACCCCGTGATGCTCATAAAAGCGGTGGTCCTCGATCGCGATAAAGGCATTCTGTACATTTTGCGGGATCGAATCGAGCCCCACCCAGATCCGGTTTTCGGCTCCGTGCAGACGCTGGTCCTCCAGCTCGACCGCTTCTCCGAGCTCGTTGAAGCAATACAGCTTTGTAGTCCGGCCTTGTTCGTCGATCAGGAGCGCGAGGTCGAGCTCGGCGTCGATTTCCTTTGTCGCATACAGCACGAGCGCCGAGGATAATAAAATGGTGCAGAAGAGTATTATCAGTAAAACCGCCGCGATAAACGACAGGAAATGATTTCGTTTTTTGGGTTTTCCGTTCATTTTTCCGTCCCTCTTTCAAAGTTTTCTGTGTATATTATGGATTTTTGTGTCAATAATATGTGTAAAAAATAAGATATGGTAAGAGGTGATTATGATGGAAAACGGTTCTAAAATTCAAACGGGAATCTTTGGCTTTGTGACGCTTGCGGTGCTTGTGCTGTCTATCATTACAATGGCGGTATGCTTCTCCTTGCAGGCGGATTTGAAGGAGCTTGCCGCGCCTACCGGTCCTGACGACGCCGTGCTTGTTAACGGCACACCGGGGAATGACGGTACGACGGGAGCCTCTGAGGATCCGGAGGACAAAAAGCCCATTTACGTCATGAAGATCGACGGCGGCTCGGTCGTGGTTGTGGATGCCGAGGGAAATCTTGTGAGAACGGTGAACAATTACGCGGCTTTTCTGCCGGCGGACGACGTCAAGGCGCTTTCCGACGGGATCGGCGTGTATACGGAGGAGGAGCTCACAGCGCTGATCGAGGATTTCGGGGGATAAACGCCGACAAGGCGGCTTTGTGAGGACGCCTTGGAAAACAAAAAACTGCCGGAAGCTTTGCTTCCGGCAGTTTTTATTTAGAGTATAGGCCTCTTACTGAAATTTTTTCACATTCAGGGCGCGCATCGCGTTGAGAATCGCGATAACCAAAACGCCGACGTCGGCGAACACCGCCGCCCACATGCCGACGACGCCGCACGCGCCGAGAATGAGCACGACCGCCTTGACGGCGAGGGCGAAGATGATGTTTTCATGGACGATGGTCAGCGTCCGCTTGGCGATGCGGAGCGCCGTTGCGATTTTTGAGGGCTTATCGTCCATCAAAACGATATCCGAGGCTTCGATCGCGGCGTCGGAGCCCATCGCGCCCATCGCGATGCCGATATCGGCGCGGGAGAGCACCGGCGCATCGTTGATGCCGTCTCCGACGAAGGCGAGAACGCCTCTCTCGGATTTTTTCTTCAGCAATTCTTCCACTCTCTCCACCTTGTCGGCGGGGAGCAGCTTGGTGTGGACCTCGTCGATGCCGAGCGCGTCCGCAACAGCGCGGCCGACCTCGTCCGAATCTCCGGTCAGCATGACCGTTTTGCGCACGCCGGCAGCTTTCAGCGCCTTGATTCCGGCAGCGGCATCGCTCTTGATTTCATCGGATATGACGATGTGCCCGAGATATTCGCCGTCGCGCGCCACATGTACGGTGGTGCCTATTCTATGGCAGGGATGCCATGCGGCGCCTTCCGCCGTCATCAGCTTGTCGCCGCCGACTGCGATGCGATGACCGTCGATCATGGCGACGACGCCCTTGCCGGAGAGCTCCTCGGATTTTTCGATTCGGGAGGTGTCGATTTCCTTGGCATAGACCTCTTTGATGGATTTGGCGATCGGGTGATCGGAATAGGTTTCCGCCAAGGCGGCGTATTCGATCAGCTCCGCTTCCGTTGCCTTCTGCGGATGAACGGCGGTCACGTTGAATACGCCCTTGGTCAAGGTTCCCGTCTTGTCGAATACGACGGTTTCACAGCGCGAGAGGGCTTCCATGTAGTTCCCGCCCTTGACGAGAATCCCGCATTTGGAGGCGCCGCCTATCCCGCCGAAAAAGCTGAGCGGCACAGAGATGACGAGCGCACAGGGACAGGAGATGACAAGGAAAGTCAGGGCACGGTAGATCCATTGGCTCCAAAGTCCGTCGAAAAGAGGCGGAACGACCGCGAGCAGGACTGCCGCGGCGACGACGCAGGGCGTATAATATTTTGAAAATTTGGAGATGAAGTTTTCCGCTTTCGCTTTTTTGCTGCTTGCGGTTTCGACAAGACTCAGGATTTTGGAAACGGTGGATTCGGCAAATTCCTTTGTGACTTGTACGCGAATGAGCCCCGTGAGGTTGATACATCCGCTGATCACATCGTCGCCCGGCGCGATGTCGCGGGGCAGGGATTCGCCGGTCAGAGCGGCGGTATCGACCGTCGTCGTTCCGTCGAGGACAATGCCGTCGAGCGGGATCTTTTCGCCCGCTTTTACAAGGATGACGTCTCCTATTTTCACTTCCTCAGGACTTACCTGCGTGATGACGCCGTCCTGTTCTATGTTTGCATAATCCGGACGGATATCCATTAGGGATGCGATGGATTTGCGCGATTTTCCGACGGCGTAGTCCTCAAACAGCTCGCCGATCTGGTCGAACAGCATGACGGCGACGGCCTCCGGATATTCTCCGGTCGCGAATGCGCCGACAGAGGCCACGGACATCAGAAAATTTTCGTCAAAGATTTCGCCGTGAGCGATGTTGCGGATAGCTTTCCATAGGATATCCCAGCCGACAATAAAATAGGGAACAAGATAAGCGAGAGGCCGCCAGATCCCCGTGAGCGGAATAAAATGTAGTGCGATAAGAAGCACGGCAGCCGCGAGAATACGGCATAGCTTCTTTTTTTGTTTGACCGTCATAAGGAAGCCCTCCTTTGTTTTAATTGAGAAGAATTTTATAGTCCGGTTCTATCTTTTTGCAGGCTTTTACCACTTGCTTCATGATATCGTCAAATCGGCTGTCGTCGGCGGAAACCGTGAGCTTCTGCATGAGAAAGCTGACGTCCGCCTCTTCCACGCCGTCGATTTTGCGTATGGCATTCGCCATCTTTTCCGCGCAGACCGCGCAGTCCAAATCCTCAAGGGCATATGTTCTTTTCATTTTCGTTTTTCTCCTTTTGTATAAAATATTTTATTCGGGCGTATAAATTGTTTTATTCAAAGAGATGCTCGATCCCCGTATCGAGTATGCTGTGAACATGGTCGTCGTCGAGGGAATAGAACACGATCTTGCCGTCGCGTCTGGCCTTGACGAGCTTATTGGCCTTGAGCACGCGGAGCTGATGGGATACGGCGGTCTGCGTCAGTCCGAGGATTCCCGCGATATCGCAGACGCAAAGCTCTTCTTCAAACAGCGCGTAGAGAATCCGGATTCTTGTGGAATCGCCGAATATCTTGAACAGCTCGGCGAGGTCGTAAAGCATATCCTCATCCGGCATTTTGTCGAGCACTTCGCGCACGGTATCCTCGTGAACGCACAGAAATTCGTATTTTTCGGTTTCGTTGGCTTCGGTCATCAGTTCAACATCCTTTCATATGATTATCTGTTCATATGTTATCATGAAACAACGAAATTGTCAACAGAAAATGCAAAAAATCCGGATGTCAATTTTAACAAAAACCAAAATTGATATCCGGATTTATTTGTGCAAATTTTATGTATGATGCGATTACAAGGCTCCATGAGAGAGAAGCCGCGGGATTTCCGACTCGCCGATCACTTCGATTCCGTTTTTCCGGAGAAGTGCTGCGGTGATCCCGTCTCCGTCGATCATCGCGCCGGAAAAGCTTCCGTCGTGGATCCTGCCTTTCCCGCAGGATGGGCTTCGTTCTTTTAATATTGCGAGCTTGCAGCCGAAAAGCTGCGCCAGCCGCAGCGTCTCCTCGGCGCCGCGCCGATAAGCCTCGGTGACGTCGGCGCCGCCCTTTTGAATGACCTTTTCTTGCCCGCGAAGGATCTCCGCGGGAGAGCGCGGCGTCGGGAGCCCGCCCATGATTTCCGGGCAGACGGGAATCAGGCGGTATCGGCGTTTCAGCTCCGAGATGACCCGCTCCGGCAGAGGCACGGATCTGCCGTCGTAACGGCAGGAAACGCCGAGCAGACATGCGCTGATGAGGATATTCATGCCTGTTTGCCACGTGACAGTCCACGGCAGAAGAGAAACAGCGCGGCGGCACAGATGAGCGCTGCGGTGATGATGACGGTGAGCTTGGCCGTCTGATCGGAGGAGGTGCCGTCGGATGAGTCTTCTATGCCTGCTGCCGCGGGCACAGTCTGCGTCTCTTCCGTATCTGCGGCGGACGTCAGCCCCGGCGGCAGGGCTTCGGCGGAGGTTTCTGGTATATCGGCCGTCGTTTCCGCAGCGGTATCGGATGCGGTATCCGCCGCTGTCGTTTCCTGCGGGGCTGCGACAGCGGACGAACCATCGCCTCCCGCCGCGGTGCTTTCCTCCGGCGTTTGAACAGTCGCTTTTCGATAGGCTGCGGTCAGGATCTCCGCGATTTTGGCATGACCGGCGGCGGTGGGATGAAAGTCGAAAGTGGTGTAGAAGTAGTCCGGATTTCCGTTCATTTGCTCGGCGACGTCCACAAGAAGAAAGCCGCCGGATTCCGCCAGAACCTCCGCATAGATCCTATTGATTTCCTGAATATAAAAATCGAGCTGTGTGCCGATGTTATAGCCGTGGTAGGTGTAGTTCCCGGTGAGGTATGGATTATAAAGCGTTTGCAGAAGAATCACGGCGTCGGGATTGAGTTCCCGCAGCATGGCGATGGAATCGATCAGGTTCTCTTTCAGCGTTTCGTAAATTCCGATCATTTCGTCGCTCATGGTATAATCGCCGGAGATGACGGATATCAGCGCCTCTGTGAGCACGAACTGCCGGTTTTTCTCGCCGATGAGATCGTTTCCGCCGATGGAAATCGTGATCAGCCGCGCTTCGGCGACGGCGCGCTTTTCCGCGTCGGAAAGTCCGGCGATCCTCGCTTTCATCTCGGTGCTTGTCTGCCCGTTTTTCGCGAGATTCTGAAGCCGGAAGCCGAGCGTCTGTGCCATGACCGACGGATAGGCTTCGGCCGGGGAATCGAGCCCATAGCCCGCCGCGATCGAGTCTCCGAAGGCGACGTAGCCGCCTGTTTCGCAGAAAACAGGGAAGATGAGCGCTGCTGAGGCAAGCATGACGGTAAACATACATAAAACAAATTTTTTCATAAGACCTCACGGAATCGATGAAAGAAATGCCGGTGCGTTACGCTTCCGGCATTTCCTTCATTTCAGAATCAGAGAATTTTTGAATTTTTCCCATTCGGATGGGTTGTCGACAAAATATTTCGGACAAGGCTTGCGCCATGCGAGACCGCTGCCGGTATATCTGATGTAATCATAGTGACGCAGAACATCGCTTTGATCAAGTCCGAATTTGTTGCAGAGCCATGAAACGAGCTTAATGAGGGATTCGTATGTAGCGTCGGTGAATTTGCCGGTCTCGTCCGGATGACAGCATTCGATGGAAATGGAGGTATAATTGCCTTCCGTGGTCCCAACCGCCCACGCGACCTCGTCGAGCGGCATACATTGGAGAATCTCTCCGTCAAGCCCGATGATGAAATGGGCGCTGACGCCCTGTGCGCTCTCGAAATACCGCCAGTTATTCATCGCGGAGGTGCCGGGATTGCCGACATAGTGTACGACGATGTTTTTCACCGCCGTAAGCTTTTCGCCCGAGCGGGATTCCGGATTGATCGAGAGGTATTTTTGTGTGATCAAGGCGTTCATTTTTTCGTCGGTGATGTCGGAGGGGAGAATGCCCGTATCGATGGGCGGCAACGGCGAGGTTGTCCCTCCGCTATGAGAAGGAAGCGTCGCGACCGGATATGTCGTTTCGGTGCCGGAGGCCGGCGGCGTGTCGGGCGTATCGGGTGTACTTTGCGTAGGCGGCTGCGAGCCGCCTGTGGTGTCCACAGGCTCGTCCGGATCCAAAATACCGGAATGTTTCACAGAGAAAACCGCGACGACGAGTATGACGAATATAAAAGCAAATTTTGAAAAATCCGCCCAAAATCCGTTCCGTGTTTTTGGTGAGGTCTGTTTCACGGAATTCTCCTTCCAAAATCAAGTTCGGATTCATTGTATCACAGAGAACACGGGATGTCAAGTGAACATAGCGGAAATAGCTTTATAGGGCTTCTTTTCGGTATTCGGCAACGATAAATTCCGCGTTTGTGCGAAGCGTTTGCAGCGCGGCGAGCTTTGCCTGTCCCTCGCGGCTCGTCTTATAATAGTAGGGCGTCATTTTGAACAGCGCTTCGATTCGTTCCCTGTCCGCAAGCGTCAGAGGAAAGCGGAGGTCGGTTCGGGAAAGGAGCGAAAAGCCGGCAAGCTCGAGCGTATCGACGACGTTTTCATACGGCGTCGTATAAACCGCCTCCTTTAATTCCCACAGATGCCGCTCGCCCGGAAACGCGCGGATGAGCGTTCCGCCCGGCTTTAATACCCTTGCAAATTCCGCGGCGTCGTAAGGTGCGAAAAGGTTGAGTAAGATATCGACGCTTTCGTTTTCCACGGGAATATCGGATATGCTGGCCGCGGCAAGGCCGATCCCGCTGTCGCGCGCGGCGCAGGCGATGAGGGCGTCTCGGGAGACGTCGATGCCGTAAACGGAGACGGAAATCCCCGAATTTTCAAGAGCTGCTCGGAGAAAAGAGGGATAAAATCCCTCGCCGCAGCCGGCGTCGAGGATCACACAGCCGCCTTTTGCATGGCGGGCGGCCAGCTCTGTGACGGCGTCGCGCAGCGGGTCGTAGCAGCCGGCATTCAAGAATGCCGTTCGGGCGGCGACCATCATTTTATCGTCGCCGTGCCGACGGGCGGCGCCTCGGCTTCGTAGCAGGTTGACATATCCCTGCCTTGCGATGTCGAAGCAGTGCCCGTTCGGACAAACCAAGGAATGATTCTGCCTAATGAAACGCTTTTTGCAGATCGGACAGGTGAAGAAGCTCATAAAAACCTCGGTATGTAAAGGATATTTTAGTTTATAGCAAGCGTATAAAATTAGATATACCGTTCGATCAGGACGGAGAGCCTGCCCTTGCGCGTCGTCCCGAGGATCTCCCGGAACACGGCTTTGCCATGACCGCGCAGGACGAGCTTGTCACCCGGCGCAAGGCGCGCGTCGGGCTTTGCTGCTTCGATATCGTTGATATATACGAGCCCGTGCGAGATGGCGCTTGCCGCCTCCGCGCGGGAGATGCCGAATGCCGCGTCCAGCATGTTGTCCAGCCGGACGGAGGCGACGCTTTCCCGGATTTCCTCGATGTGAGGCTCCGGCGCTTCAAGCTCGCCTATCGCGGCGATTTGGCAGGAGAGCGGGACGCTGCCGGCTTTGGTGTAGTTCTCCGCGAGAAAAGGGGCGATGCTTTTGAGAATCACGATGTCCGCTCCGTCTTTGCCGACAAGGATGTCGCCTATGACGTCCCGCTTGATTCCGAGGGCGAGCAGGGAACCGAGATAATCCCTATGAGTAAGCGCGCGAACGCCCTGCGGCGCCGCACAGCGGAGCAGACACAGCGGATTGTCCGATTCGTCGGGGACAAAAAGCTCCGGATTTTCGATATAATCCGGAAGCAGCAGAAGGACGGTGCGCTCCGCGCCGGGATATCCGCCGTAGAAGACATGGCGTGCGCCGTTCCGGCGGCAGCAGACCGCCGCCTGCGATTTTTCCTGCGGACTCAAAAAGCCGGTATTCGTGATCCTATACTGGTCCTCCGCCTGTCGGATTTTATCCTCTATGTAGGAGAGGAGAAGCTCGTTTTCCGTCATTTGATGACACCTTTCTCGGGGCAGAAAATATTATGGACATGTGGAAATGATATTATACAGAAAATAAAGTGGATTTATACAAAAGAATGAGATAAGGAAAGTCTTTACAATAAAGACGCTTTGTGATAAAATATACTATCCTTAATCGAAAAGGCGGTGAAAGAATGGGGAATATTTGGCACGACATGCGAAAGGACAGGATAACGCCCGAAAATTTTGTGAGCGTCATCGAAATTCCCAAGGGCTCCAAGAAAAAATACGAGCTCGACAAGGAATGCGGACTTTTGAGGCTGGACAGGATCCTTTATACTTCGACGCATTATCCCGCCAATTACGGCTTTATTCCGAGGACCTACGGGGACGACGGCGACCCGCTCGACGTGCTTGTCCTGTGCTCGGAATCGATCGAGCCGATGACGATCGTCGAGTGCTATCCCATCGGGGTCATCACGATGATCGACAACGGCCGGAATGACGAGAAGATCATCGCGATTCCGTTCAACGATCCGAACTACAACATGTACACGGATATCGAGCAGCTCCCGTCTCATATATTCGATGAGATGCGGCATTTTTTCAGCGTTTACAAGGCGCTGGAAAACAAGGAAACTGCCGTTCACGAGGTGCAGGGAACGGACGCGGCGTGCGAGATCATAAGGCAAAGCATCACGCGGTATGAGGAATGCTTCGGGAATGCGGCGGACAAATGACCGCACGCTCCTGGCCGGCGCTGCCGCTATTTTCGTTCCAACAGGAAGAAAAACGGCGAGGTCGGCGAATTGACGATCTTGAATTTGGACGCACAGAGCTCACGGCGGTCATACGCTGCGAGCTCTTTTTCGATGAGCTCTCCCTCGATATGCCCCTCCTCGTGCCCGGGATAGACCGCGATCAGAAGCGCGCCGTCCGCATCTAAAAGCTCTGTGCCGGCACGGATAGCGATGAGCGTCGTCTCCCTTTTGGTCGTGACGGACTTATCGCCGCCCGGCAGAAAGCCGAGGTTGAACATGCCGGCACAGATCGGCTCCTTGACATATTCCTTTACATTGGAATGGGAATCGAGAAGGAGCGTATAATTTTCGGGCGCGCTTTCCCGCCGCAGGAGCGTGCGGGTGTTTTCCAGCGCCTGCGGTTGGATGTCAAAGGCGAAGACCTTGCCTTGTGCGCCGACCTGCTGTGAGAGCCACAGCGTATCATGTCCGTTTCCCATCGTGAAATCGACGGCAGTACCGCCCTTTTTGATGTGAGGGAGCAAAAAATTCTTTTCAACTTCAAGAAGATTGATCATGATGGATTCTCCGTTTTGAGGCATCTTTCAAAAAATGCAAGGATTTTTTCTTCGTATTCTTTCGGTTTGATGAGATAACACATGCCGTGCTCCGCTTCGTCCACGCAAAAAAGCTCTTTGGGAGCGGCGCAGGCCGCGAAGTTCTTCTCCGTCATTTCATACGGCACGAACCGGTCAGCCCTGCCGTGCGCGAAAAAGACAGGGATTTGACAGGATTTCATCGCATCCGCGGCGGAAGCCTCGGAGAGTCCGAAGCCGGCGAATATGCGGGCGTACAGCCTTGCGATATGGGCGAACGGGAATACCGGAATTTTGCCGGTGGCGCGAAGGACTGCGCAGACGATTTCCCACGGCGAGGTGAAGCCGCAGTCCGCGATTGCGCCGCGGACGTTTCCGGGCAGTTCAAGCGCGGTCGCCATGAGGACGGTCGTAGCTCCCATGGAAATTCCGTCGAGAAAGATCGGAAGCTCTTGCCCGTATTCCTTTTCGATCCATTCCGTCCAGCGCTTGCAGTCGCGGCTTTCCTTGACGCCGAGCGTGATGTAAGTGCCGCCGCTTTTTCCGCAGGCGCGCTCGTCCGGTACGACGATGTTATAGCCGTGTTCGTGATAAAAGCGGAATACCGCGGCGAAATTGGAAAGTCCGGAGCCGCGGTAGCCGTGCATGAGAAGCACGGTGCCGCCGGCGTTTTCCGCTTCGAGGATCTCCGCGTGCAGCGGGATTCCGTCATAGGCGGTGATATCGACCTCTCGTCTTGGCTTTGAAAGGAACCAATCTCGTCCGGCATCTATCACCTCGCGGTAAGCTTCCATTGCGGGAAAAAGCGAGGCCGTGTCGATCTGTGATTTTTTCTTTTTTT
>URZF01000027.1 GCA_900552255.1 uncultured Eubacteriales bacterium
AATAGTATAACATAAACAAATTTTCGTGTCAAGGCATGAGAAAAAATGCCGCACGAATTCACAAAAAATTCAATCTTTTCAGAATAAAAGCTCGGTACCGTCCGTTTATCGTTTTATGTTGACTTTTTCGGCTATTTCGGATATAATCATATCCGTCGCGCGGCGGAGAACCGCGCATAAAACAGAGATCGTTTTGTTGGTCGGTTTTGGAGACTTTACATTAGAAAAAAACTAAATTTCAATCATACCGTATATGCTTGCTTTACAGGATATGTCGTGCAGGCGATTATCGTCAATTTTGCGCCGCTGCTTTTTGTAACGTTTCAGAATACATACGGCATCGGACTTGAAAAAATCACGCTGCTTGTCACGATCAATTTCGGTATTCAGCTTATCATCGATCTTTTTTCCTCCGTTTTTGTCCGGCGGCTTGGATACCGCCGGACGGCGGTGACCGCGCAGTGCTTTTCCATTTTGGGGCTTGTCTGCCTTGCATTTCTGCCGGAAATCTGCGAAAACGCATACACCGGACTTCTCATTTCCACAGCTTTATATGCCGTCGGCGGCGGGCTGGACGAGGTGATCATCAGCCCTGTGGTGGAGCTTTGTCCGACGGAGCGCAAGGCCGCCTCGATGAGCCTGCTCCACTCGTTTTACTGCTGGGGACAGCTTTTTACGATTCTTGTTTCCACCGCGTTTTTTGCCGTTTTCGGAATCGAGAACTGGCGGGTTTTGGCGCTTCTTTGGGCGGTGATCCCGCTTGCCGATATGATTTTGTTTTTGCTCGTTCCGATGCCGGAGAGCGAGGAGGAGTCGGGAGGAGGGCTGAAGCTTGGGGAATTGTTCCGCATGAAAAAATTTTGGCTTTTGGCGCTCATTATGGTATGCGCGGGCGCCGCGGAGCTTTGTATCAGCCAGTGGGCTTCCGCATTTGCACAGACGGGGCTTGGCGTCGATAAAACGGTCGGCGACCTTGCAGGACCGTGCCTGTTTGCCGCGCTGATGGGTACCGCGAGGGTTTTGTATGCCAAATTCAGCGATAGGCTGAACGCGCAGAACGCCATGATCGCTTCGGGCGTGCTTTGCATCGTGAGCTATCTTTTGGCGGCGCTCTCTCCGATTCCGGCGCTCGGGCTTGTCGGCTGTGCGCTGGCGGGCTTCTCGGTCGGCATTTTTTGGCCGTGCGCGCTCAGTATCGGCGCGTCGAGCATCCGCGGCGGCGGAGTGGCGCTGTTCGCCATGCTGGCGCTGTTCGGAGATGTCGGCTGCACTACGGGTCCCACGCTTGTCGGCATGGTTTCGGATGCGTTCGGCGGCAGGCTGAATGTCGGGATATTGTTTTCTCTTGTTTTCCCGGTCTTGCTGATTGTGAGCGTTCTGCTGTATAAGAGGGATATGGGAAACGAGAAGAAAGATTGATTTCGGTCTGAAAAAGCCCCGGACTTCTGTCCGGGGCTTTTTGGTTGAAATCACGTTGTGTTCCTTCGGTAGCTTTTCGATATCGGCGCTTTCGATTTCCGTTTGATTTCAATCGAATTGGCAGCGGATTCACAGGTATTTTTTTACGGCGTCCATCAGTGTTCCCATGTATTTTTCACCGTACAGCGTGACGTGACCGAGCCATTGGTTGATTTTCCAGAGATCGCGGCGTTCCTCATAGCCCGGATCCAAGGGGTAGGCCTCTTTATAAGCGTCAAAGAATACGGGGGAGACCGGACAGAAAAAATCCACCGTCGTGAGGTCGATTTCGCGGTTTCCGTAATAGATGCTGCAATCGACGAGCACAAGCTCATGTCCGTTATATAGCAGATTCCCGATCCACGGATCGCCGTGCAGCAGAGAAAAGGCGGTCTGCGGCGGACAAAGCTCCGGCAGCCTTGTGATGAGGCGTTCGAGCATGGCGCATGCTTCGGGGTTCATTTTGCCTGCATCGACCGCCATTTTCATGGTATCGCGCAGTCTGCATTCGCCGTAAAATTCCGTCCATGTATCTTTCCATGTGTTGTCCTGCTTGAAAATGCCGAGATAGGTCTGCCTTTCAAGCCCGCATTTGTCGTGATGGATGCGGTGCAGGGAAGCGAGCCCCTGACCGAGGAGCTCCCAGTCGCGCTTGGTTCCCGGTGTTACGACGTCGATCGCCTCCAAAATGAGCAGAGCGGTGTCTCCCTCTTCCACGACGGCGATGACCTCCGGCGTTTTGACAGGAGAATGCGAACGGATATAGTCGAGCTCCCATGCCTCCGCGGCGAATTGATCCGGAGAAAACGGATTGGTGCCGGCCTTGACGAATACGTCCAGGCTTTCTCCTTCGAATATTGCGGCGGCGTGCATGGCGCCTGTCTTGTTCTCGCGGATTCCGGTGATGCGAAAGGGCTTTCCTATGGATGCCGTTACTGCGTTTTCGATTGCTTGGTTGTAGGCTCCGTCTGTCAAAAGATTCATAAACCGCTCCCGTATACCGTATTTTTACATACAGTATACGGGAGCCGCTTTATAATGTCAAGCTCATTTTTACAGCTCACGCCGCAGAAATTCAAAGATTTTTTTCTCTTCTCTGGAAACCTTGACCTGCGTGATCCCGAGGATTTCCGCGGTCTGCTGCTGGGACAGATCTTTATAAAATCGGAGGATGATGATCTGCCGGCTCCGCTCGTCGAGCTTGGAGATGGCTTCGGAAAGCGCCAGCTTATCGGTCATGAGCTCGATCTCGTTTTCCGATGCGGGCGTCAGATTTTCCAGCGTCGTGCCGTCCTCCTCGCCGCCTACCGTCTCTTGGAGCGAATAGACGGGGCATACGGCATCGAGCGCGTAAACGATATCCTCCGCCGGCATCCCGCAGAGCTCGGAAAGCTCGGAGAGCTTCGGCTCGCGCTGATGCGTTTTGATAAACTCCTCCTTGGCACGCATGACGGCGGTTCCTTTTTTCCTCACGTCGCGGCTCACCTTGATGATGCCGTCGTCGCGCAGAAAACGCCGGATCTCTCCGATGATGAGCGGCACGGCATAGGTCGAGAACACGGTCCCGAAGCCTGCGTCGAAGCTTTTTGCCGCTTTCAGCATGCCGATCGTACCGATCTGCACGAGATCCTCATATTCGGCATTCCTGCCGATGAAGCGTCTTGCGATGTTCTTGACAAGCCCCATATTCTGTGAGATGAGGCGTTCCATTGCGCCTCGGTCGCCGCTCTGCGCCTTTGCAATCAGGGTCAGATTATCCTCGCCCTCTGTTTTTTCCATACATTCGGACATAGAAACTCTCCTCTTCTTCCCATGGGTTTTATGTATCCTCCTGTGAAGAGGAAAGCTTTCTTGTGAGCGTTACTCTTGTTCCTTCACCGGGCTTTGAGAAGACGGAAAGCTTGTCCGAGAAGCTTTCCATGATCGAGAAGCCCATGCCGCATCTGTCCTCGTCGGGACAGGTGGTAAATAGAGGTGTGCGCGCCTTTTCCACGTCCTCGATCCCGCATCCGCGGTCTGAGACCGTGATTTTGAGCGTTCTGTCATCATAATATTTGGCGGTAAGGGTGACGATCCCCGTGGTTCCGCGGTAGGCGTGGACGATGCAGTTGGTGACGGCCTCGCTGACGGCGCAGCGGATGTCCGCCAGCTCCTCCACGTCGGGATCGAGCGGAAGCATAAATCCGGAGATGATGCTTCTTGCCAGCGCCTCATTCTCCGATTTCGATAAAAACGTGCATTTGATTTCATTGGCGGCTTTTTTTGGCATGTTTACACATCCTTTCGATTATCAAATTGATTTTCTATTTTGATCATGCGGTCAATCCCGGCCATTTTCAGCATTCTTTCCGCTCTGACGGAAGGATTTCTCACGACGAGCGACGTGCCGATTTCCTTGGCTTTTGTGTACCGTCCGAGAATGAGGCCGAGCCCGGAGCTGTCCATGAAATCGACGCCCCCGATATCGATGACAAGCGTTTTCGGAAGCTCTCTGTACATCGCCTCGTCGATGCCCGCGCGCACGGAAACGGCGCGGTGATGATCGATTTCTCCCGACAGGGCGGCGACGAGCGTCTCGTCTGCATAGGAAATTTTTAAATGCTCCTCCATATTGACTTTCTCCTTTCACAAAAAAAGGTGCTATCCTGAAATAAGGATAGCACGCGGGACCTGCAAAGCTTGTCGCAATCTGGTGTCGAATCGATTTTTGCGGTAAAAACCGGTTTTTCTTTATAATTTGATTTTTACATGTGTACTTTCGGCGTCCGTGATTTCGAGAAGACACCAATTCGGATGCTTTTTCCTTTGCCGCCGGATTTCGCGGAACAGGGCGTTAAGCTCTTTTTCGCCCAGTTCTTGGAAAATGTCGGCTTGCTTTTGGATGCAGTTTGCTCCGATACGCGCCGTAAGAGCGTTCATCGCAAGGAAAGAGGGAAAGAGCAGGCGGATATTTTTTTCGGACGTTTTTATATGGATTCTCATGATGGCATCCTCCCTTTGGGTTATCACTCTACTGTGATTTCCACGGTATCGCCCTCTGCGCTTTCCACTTCGATAAGCTTGCCGATAAGTCCTTTTTCCACGAGGTCGATAATCTGTTCAAAGTCGATGTTTTGTAAGACATCGTTTCCCGACACCTGCGGCAGCTTGATTCCCATGGAGATAGCAAGCTTCACAAGCGGAATCGGAAGATTGATGCGGACCTTGTCGCCTCTTCCGGAATCGACGCGGATATACAGCATCATATCGTCCGGATTTTTTCTTTTTTCAGGGGATAGAAGCTCCGTTTTCTTTTTCGGCGTAACGGAGAACAGCTCGTCGATGGTGACGTCGAATAGCTTTGCGAGCTCGGGCAGGAGCATGATATCGGGACAGGAGAGGTCGTTTTCCCATTTGGAGACCGCCTGCGGGGATACGCCGAGCCTTTCCGCGAGCTCCTCTTGGGTGATCCCTTTTTCTTTTCTTAGCTCGGATATTTTTTTGCCGAGAGTGTTGGACATTGTGTCGTCCTCCTTTGTTTTTGATGCCTTTATGATAGCATAGGCGTCGGTGGAAGATAAGAGAATATCGGTTGATACCGCTATGTTTTTCGCAACCGTTGGTAGAGAAGTTTATAAACCGTTGGTTGCTTTTTAATTTTATCATATTATTTGGATGAAAAGCAAATAGAGCTTTTTGCCAAACGGTAGAGAGAAAATTTTTTAATCCGGACAGAGGCTGTCCGGATTTTCTTTTATACTGTAACCGATCCGCGGAGACAGAAAGGAGAACTATGAAATCACAGATCATAAATGAGATTCAAAAGATTCGTGGCGAGACGAAGCCGGATGTCGTGTCCACGGGACAGAGTCGGTATGAGGTTGCGGTGCGGGAGGAAGACGCGATGGCAACATACCTTTTCAGCGCGCCCGTCCGCAAGGAGCGCGGCGGGGAGCTTGTCGAGCTTCGGTGGAGAAAAAGAGGGAACGACAGAATCGTTTCGGGCAGCACGCCGGACTCGGTCGTTCGGGTGACGCCCCTCTCCGTCGTTTTGGAAAAACCGAGGCAGAAATTTTCCTTGTTTTTTGATTCGAACACGCCGTTTTCATGGGAGGAAAGGGACGGGACGCTGTATGCGCCTCATATGAAAATCAGACCGACCACGAACGGCGTTATGGTCACGGCCGATATCGCGGCGGGAGAGCTCCCGACGATGCGGCTTGTCACGGAAACTTTCAGCGAGGAGGTCTGCCGGAACAGCCAGTATCTATCCTTCATGGAAAGACATTTCAAGCCTAAAATGACGGTAGCCTCGCTGTTTTTCAAAGACGGGGACGGCATTTGTCATCCCTTGAAGCTGCTGTCGGAAAAATTGGACGATTATACCTATCGCTTGACGTGGAGGCCGGAGGTCATCGAAAGCGGACAAATCGTTTTTGAATGCAACCTATATGAGGATAAGCTCTTTCAGGATACCACCGTCACGGATTATCTGACGCTGGAAAACAATGCGTTCGGGAGCATTGCCTTTCTCGGGCATACGCCCGAATACGGGGAACAGCGCCTGTATTCCAAATGGATGCTGAACTATATGAGCGGCCTCTTGTTTCGGGACATTCGGAGCGTCAGGCTGTTTATCCCGCGGATCTTCGGCGACACGGAGCTCGAAGCGTATCGGATGGAGCAGCGTTTTTGCAGCTTCGGCTCGACATGGGAAAATAAAATGCCTTACGGTACGGAAAGGATTCCTATGGAAAAAATGGGAGAGTATCTTGTTTTGGATCTATCGTCATATGTCGGCAGAAAGGGCTGGATGCGATATACCTACGGGATGCTTTTGAAGGCGGCGCCCGGCGCCGCGGGATATGAGGCGGTCGCGACCGGGGACAGCTGCGCGTTTCCGGTCATTATGGAAATCAAATACGAAAGATAAGAAAAATCGGAAAGGAAGAAATATGGAAAAGAAAAGAGAAAAATGGACAAGAAGCGATATTGAATGCGAGCTTGAAGAGGAGCGCGGGGAAAACCGAAAGGTATATCAGCTGAAAAACGGACAGAAAATGATGGCGATGAGCACGGAGCCGCTTCACAGCTGGAACGAAAGGAGCGGGCGCTACGAGGAGATCGGAAGCGGTCTTTCCGCCCGCAAAAGCGGGCTTTGCGGAAGCCGGGGCGGCTGTCGTATCACCCTGCCGGACGGAAAGGAAAATCCCGGCAGAGTGAAAATGAGCTGCGGCTCCCGCAGCATGGAATGGGAATATCTCGGCCTGGGGGCGGATGCGGATGAGACGCGCCCGGCAAAGCCGCTCCCGCAGCCGAGGGTCGATTATCTGAATCCGAATCCGGCTTATATGAAGAAAACCGCGTCGTCGAAATACGGCAAGCATGCGGTTGTGCAGTATGGCAGGGTCGAGGACGGCATCGATTTTGAGTATGAGGTCAAAAACAATGGCTTGAAGGAAAATATTATCGTCCGTGCATGCAGGGACGATTACACGTTTTGTTACCGTATGAAGCTGAGGGGGCTGTCTCCCGTTCTTTCGGAGGACGGCCGTGCGGTGGATTTCTATGCGGACGAGGCGGGCGAGCGCAGACGGATATTCCATATTCCTGCGCCGTTTATGACGGACGCCGCAGGGATATGCAGCGAGAGTGTCGAATACAGGCTGCGCGAGCTGCCGGACGGCGGGTATGAATTGCAGCTTTCTGCGGATGCCGCGTGGATCAACGATCCCGCACGAACGCTGCCGGTGACGATCGACCCCTATGTGGAGGTGATCGGCCAGACGACCGCTCCGATTCGGTATCAGAATACGATGGGCGGCCTCGATGGGATCGCGACCGGCTTCAATGATACGACGGCTTGGGGCAGTCATCTGACTGCCGATATCTCCGCTCTTTCACCGTCGGTGCAGATCCTGAACGCCACGCTCGTTTTGGAGCAGCTTCATGCGAGCGGGAACGGCGATTTCTATTGGCATTTGAAATCGTTCAAAAATGAGTTTGTGGAGGAGCCCGGAGAAAACGGACAGAGCTTTTTCCTGGATGTGACGGATACGGTCATCGCAGCCGCCAGAAATTGCAGCCAAAGCTGCGGATTTACGCTGAGCCCCGCCGTATACAGAATTCCCGAGGACGCCGGCAGCGGCGGCTGCGGGAATGAGGACTGCGGCTGCACGAGAAGCGCGGCGGGAGGCAGCGCGGCTTGCGGCTCGGGGTGCTCAGGTTCCGGATGTGACGGGACTCATGATCCGAGCACTCAGAATCAAAGCGGCGGCATCACCTTTTCCGGAAGCTCGGCGGCGCTTTTCATTATCTATGTGACCCGCGAGCAGTATACGGATCATCAAAGCCTGATCCCCGTGTCGCTCAACAACGGTCCCGTCGACGGACAGGTCAATCTGTATACGGGCGAGCTCATGTACGCCAAAGAGGATATCCGCACGGGCGGCGCTGCGATTCCGTTTTCGATCTCCCATTATTTCGACATCAACAATAAAAACAAGACCGGCGTTTACGGCAGGGGCTGGAAACTCTCCCTCGAACAGCAGGTGGAATTTTTGTCCGGCTATACGGCAGACGCCTCTTACATCGACGAGCAGGGCAAAAAACACTATTTTGCCACGGAAAGCGGTGTGATGAAGGACACGAGCGGCTTGAATCTAACGCTTGTGAAAACCGCATCCGGTGCTGTGATTCGTGACAGAAGCGGCGGCAAGCTGACGTTTGAATCCGGAAAGCTTTCGAGAATCGAGGATGCAAACGGCAATTATGTCTCTGTCACCCGCGACGAGCAGGGACGCATCTCGCAGGTAAAGGACAGCTTCGGCAGAACGGCCGCGCTGTATTATGTGAACGGCAGACTGGATATGCTTTCGGACCCCACGGGACGGATTGTGACTTACAGCTATGACAGCGGCGGGCGTCTTATTGCGGTCGCATATCCGGACGGCTCGACGGTGGAATATACTTATGATTCCTCCGCGCGGCTTTCCTGCGTCAAGCAGCAAGATGGTACGAGGACTGTATACACATATACCTCCGGCGACAGAGTGGCGAGAACGGAGAAATATCCGGCGGGTGCAAATCCGGAGACGGATACGCCGGAGGAATATATGGATATCGAATACCGAAGCAGCCGGTCGACGGCGGTGAGCGACAGAAGCGGCATCCGCAAGGTATATGTATTTGACGAGACCGGACGCGCGGAACTCGAATACGAGGACGTACCGACGGAAATCGACGGAGAGACGGTTGCAGACCGTTTTCAGGTGACTGGCACGGCGCTCTATCAGTATGCGGAGAAAAAGAAAACTTTCGGGACCTCGGTCCGGACGACGGACGAATCGAATAATATGATCGTCAACGGCTCATTTGAGGGGAACAGCGAAAATCCGTGGCAGTTTGTCGGAAAACGGATATCTTCCTGTGAATCCAGCCTGTATGACGGCGTGGTGTCCACGGACTCCGCCGATAAGACGCGGGCATACCGGATATCCGGCGTGGCTTATATCGATAAATATTTGAAGCAGACGATCCCTGCCTCCCGTATCAAGCTTGTGTGCGGCGATACGCTGATTTTTTCGGCATGGGCAAAGGCGACCTCGGCGACGACGAGCGAGAGCGGCAGCACGCGGTTTGAAATCCGCGCGGAGGTTCGGTATTCGGACGGCAGCGTGGAGACGCAGCGGGGACGGTATGATTCCAGCTATACGGAATGGCAGTATGCGGCGGTGCCGCTGCGGATATCGCGGACAAAGACGCTGACGTCGGTCACGGTGTATTTGGATTATTCGCGGAACCAGCGGATATGTCTGTTCGACAATGTGCGGCTGGTGAATGCGCCGTCGCAGTCGGCAGTCTACGAGGAAAACCTGAGTGGAAGCGCGGCGATTTTCGGTACGGCGCAGACGATAAAGGAGCGCGTGACGGTACATGACGGGCTGTATACGACGGTAGAGGAGAAGAACAGCGCATACGACGTCGTTCGCCGCACGGTGACGGATCTCGACGGCAATAGCTTTGTGAGCGTATTCGCGTATGACGGCGCGCATCATGTGATCCGCAGTCAGAACGAACGGAACATGATAACGGAATATGCGTACAACGATAAGGGCATGCAGACATCGGCGAAATCGTATCATTGGGATACGTTCAATCCGAACGTTCAGACGGAAGAACTGATAGCGAACGAGTATTTCAAGAACGAGACGAGCTATGACAGCACAGGGGAGTTTGCGGTTGGGGTATCCGATGCGCGCTCGGCGGACATCAAGACAACGAACAGCTACAACACGGTTAAGGGACTGCTTGTGAATACGACGACGCCGAACGGGCAGACGACGAGCTATACATATGATACGGCGACGGACCTTGTGACAGGCGTGAGCGCGGTCGAGGGAGAGGCGACCTACTCGGTGGTATATGGATATCAGGACAGGAAGCTGTCGAGCATCACGCACGGGGGCTTCGCATACGGCTTCACCTATGACGGGATGGGACGAGCGAAGAAGGTGACGATCGCAGGCACGGACTACACGGAAAACGAGTATACGCTCGGAGAGACGACGACGGTGACGACGAGCTACGCGGGCGGCGAAAAGATGAAGGTGGAAACCGACCGGCACGAACAGCCGGTGAAGCGGACATACACGGATAAGAACGGCGTGGAGACGGTGATTGCGGAGGGCGAATACGATTCGCTGGGGAAACCGGTAAAGGTACTTGACAAAATTACCCAAAAGGAATATACTTATACATATGACGGATATGAAAACGTAACGTCGGAAAAAGTCAACGGCTTGGCGTACAAGGAATACGAATACGACGGGCAGAACCGGCTGGAGAAAACGACGTTCCATGTGGGGGATGAGACGCAGACCTATCGTCCGATCTATGATACGCGCAAGTCGGACGGAGCGGTATACGCGGATGGTGCGGTAGTCGGCGTGACGCTGGAGGGGGCATTCACCTCGAAAGCGGAGCAGGACGACTGGGGACGTGTGACGGAAAAGAAGCTGACGATGACCGGCGCGGCAACGCCTCTGCTGTCGGAGGAATATAGCTATCTGGACGTGGCGGTCGGGTTTGAGACAAGACTGACGACGATGGTGCAGCTTTTGACGCGCAGGGTGAATGGCGTCACAAAGGATACGCTGCGCTACACCTATGACAACAACGGGAACATCACGGCGATCCGCAACGGCCCCGGGACGGAGTATTATGCGAAATACACGTATGACGGACTGAATCAGCTGACCCGCGAGGACAACGCGGTGCTGGGCAAGAGCTGGGTGTTCGCGTATGACACGGCGGGGAACATTTTAAGCAAGAAAGAGTATGCCTATACCACGGGTACGCTCGGGGCGGCCCTTGACACGAAAACATATACCTATGCTGCGACGGGCTGGAAAGACAAACTTGTGAGCTTCAATGGGGAGGCCATCGCCTATGATGCGCTGGGCAATCCGACGACATACCGCGGCCATGCGCTGACATGGGGGAAGATCAGGCAGCTGGAGAGCTACCGGGTCGACAGCGGTACGCTGCTGACGTTTGAGTATGCAGGAAGTGGCCTCCGGACAAAAAAAGGTGCTATAATCTATCAAATTGATGGCAGCAGAATTCTGAGTGAAACAAGGACGGATGGTACAATTACATACTATTACAGTATGGGGGGTGTCTGCGGGTTCAAATATAATAATGTGAGATATTATTACGAAAAGAATCTGCAAGGTGATATTACAGCTGTCTATGATGAAAATGGTACTCTGAAAGCGGAGTATGTATATGACGCATGGGGTAATCATACAATTGTAACAGATGGCGATGGCATTGGTATACTTAATCCGTTTAGGTACAGGGGATATTATTACGATACCGAGACAGGGTTGTATTATCTCAACAGCCGTTATTATGACCCGCAGACGGGACGTTTTATCAATGCAGATAGATATGTTTCAGCGGGACAAAACATTTTTGGATATAACATGTTTGGCTATTGTGGAAATGATCCAGTTAATAGAATTGATCCGAATGGACACTTTTGGATTACTGCGTTGTTGATTACTGCTGTCGTGGCAGCTGCTACTGTGGGTTTGTCAGGTTGTTCTCCCAAAGAAGAACCAACATCTGATGTTGGCGCAGCACGAGAATATGAAGAAGTAAAAGGAAGTAAAAACCCTAATTCGCCGAATTGTTATGCTTTTGCAATAGGCTCATCTGTTAATGAACAACCGGGAGTTGCAAGTGGTAAATATCCAAAAGATTATAGTGATGTGAAAGATGTTGGTAAATCTGTTGAAGCTGATTTGAAGAAAAAGGGCTATTCAGTACGAACCATCTCTGGTCCTGATGCCAAAGTGTATGAAAATGAGTATAAAATAGCTTTGCGTGTTGGAACAAAACCATATGCCTATGATTGGTTTACCGGGAGACCTCTTTATGATTATCATTTTATGGTACAAACCAGTACAGGACAGTGGGCAGAGAAGCATGGGACTTCTGGAAATTCTATTTTACATGATGTTGGAATGACGCCAGATAATATACCT
>URZF01000028.1 GCA_900552255.1 uncultured Eubacteriales bacterium
GGCATACATCTGGAAGCAGTTCACTATATTGTGAACAAGAAAAGTTGTTATTTTCTGGTGATACATTGTTTTATGGAACATGGGGAAGAACGGACTTACCAACAAGTAGCTTTGATGATATTATTAATTCAATAACTGAAAAACTGCTAAAGTTACCAGATGATACAATAGTGTATCCACGGACATGGAAAGCCTACAATGATAAAAGAAGAAAGACCGATTTATGATGAGTTAAAACCAAGAGAAGAATAAAAAGAAAGGTAAGATGAATATGATTACAGAACCAAGAACATTGGCAGGATTTATGGAATTGTTGCCAAATGAACAAATATTGTTTGAACAAATGAAACAAAAAATAGAAAAAACAGCTTGAACTTGTAGAAAACCAATTGGCAAAGATAAAAGATGTACTAAAAAAAGAAAATTTAGAAAATGCTAATATAATTGAATTAGAGTAAAAAGTAAAAAATAGTTTGTGGAAAACTTTAAAATAATGTTGATAAAATGTTAATAAAAAAAGAAGCCGTGTATTACACGGTCTCTTTCATTTCAGACGCGGGATCCATCGGCACCACCTGCTTTTTATAAGCCGAAAACAGAAAGAATGCGGCGATCACCGCCGTCAGCACCTCGGCAATCGGGAAGGTCCACCAAACGAGAGAGAGGGCGTCCTGCGACAGGGTAAACAGATACGCGACGGGAAACACGAACAGCACCAGCCGGAAAAACGACAGCAGAAGCGGTTTTACCGCCTGTCCGAACGCCTGTAAAATTCCTTGAATCGCGACGCTGAACGCCATAAAAATGTATCCGATGGATGCAATATGGATAGAGGTCACACAGACCTCACGCACGGCGGCCGAACCGCCGTCCGTCATGCTGAACAGCGCGGCAAGCTGCCCCGCAAGACACTGAAACAAGAGTGTGATGACGGCGGCGACGATGACGGAATCGACGATTCCCCACAGAATCCCCTGCCGGACGCGCTTTTTGCTTCTCATACCGTAATTGAAGGCAATGACCGAGATCAGCGTGTTGCTGAGCCCAAAAGCGGCGAACAGCGCAAACTGCTGGATTTTATAATAAATCCCGAAAGAGCCTTGAAGAAGCTCCGCATCTGCGCCCGCCGTCCCGAGAATCAGATTCATGCCGAGCATCATGACGGACAAAAGTCCCTGCATGATCGCCGCGGTAATGCCGACGGAATAAATACCGCGGATCAAACGTCCCGAAGGCTTGATATAGCGGAGACTGCCGTCGATCTCCCGATTGGCAGCATAATGGAACAGCATCGCAGTGACAAGGGACGCGATCTGTCCGATGACGGTCGCCCATGCCGCGCCGGCGATTCCCATGCCGCACGGAAAGATGAATACGTAATCCAAAACGATGTTGAGTACGGCGCCGGTTATTTGGGCAATCGTGGAATAGCCGGTTTTGCCCGCCGCCTGCAAAAACCGCTCGTATACGGTAAATCCGACCGCGCCGAAAGAGAGACAGCAGCAGATCGTCAGATAGGTCGTGCCCATCTCCACGACCGTTTCATTGCCGTTCGCCTGCACGGCGATAAACCATCGGGAGCCGAAGATCCCGAACAGTAAAAACACGACATAAATACAAATGCCGAGAAAAATACCGTTTCCCGCGACACGGCTCGCTTTCTCGCGGTTGCCCTCGCCGAGATTCTTGGAGAGCAGAACGTTGATGCCCACGCCCGTTCCGACGCCGACGGCGATAATCAAAAGCTGAATGGGGAACGCATACGTCAAAGCGAGGTTCCCTTCCGTCCCGTTTTCACTCATATTGATGACAAAAGCGGTATCCACGATATTATAGACCGCCTGCAAAACCATCGAGACGATCATAGGCAGTCCCATTTTCCAAATCAGCTTCGATATAGGCGTGACCGCCATTTTATTTTGCTGTAATCGTTCTTGTTCCATTGCTATCCTTATTTTCTCCTCTCTAAGACAGGCGCCGGCTGTTTTTTGACACAAAAAAGCGTAAGCCCGACGAGAAGTCGGACTTACGCTTACGCTACGCACTTGCAGATGTTATGATAACACAAAACCTCCGAAAATGCAAGCCGAAAATTTGTCGTTCCGTCGGACAAATTTCGGTCATTTTTCCCATAGGACGCGCTGTTCTGACGGATCAAAAGGAGATATCTTCCACGAGTGGGCAGCACAGATAAATGCGAGCGAAACGAGATAATTGCCAAAAGCGCTGTCCTCTCCCTACCAACGGAAACGATCATTTATCAGAGCCTGCCGAGCAGTCCATCCGACAGGAAATCCTCTCACCTTGTCCGATGTACTTCGGTATACCGAATTTTCATTTCACAAAATCATTTTACGGATGAAAACCGTCCGGCTCCCTTGACAAAGAAGCCCGTCCATGATATCATACAAATAACATACCGGAACAGTAGGCGAAAAAGCTTTTCCCTTTTCGCCGACCGTTCGGACGAAAACCGCTCCGGGCCTATGCCGGAGCTTTTTTGGAGTATACCGATGAAAGCACTGATTGCCATGAGCGGCGGCGTTGACAGCTCCGTCGCCGCTTATTTTATGAAATGCCGCGGTTATGACTGCGAGGGCGTCACCATGCGGCTCTTCCATAACGAGGATATCGGCCGCAGCAGTCACGGGACCTGCTGCTCCGAGCAGGATATCGAGGATGCGAGCGAGGTCGCCTTCGCGCTGGATATTCCCTACTCGGTTCTGGATTACGGCGAGGATTTCAAAGACAAAATCATCGAAAAATTTGTCCGCACCTATGAAAACGGCGGTACGCCCAATCCCTGCATCGACTGCAACCGCCATATGAAATTCGACAAGCTGCTCCGCGCCGCGAAAGAACGCGGCGCAGACGTGATCGTCACGGGACATTATGCGAGAGTCGAGCAGGACAGCCGCACGGGAAGATATCTGCTCAAAAAGGCGCTCGACGAAAGCAAGGATCAAAGCTACGTGCTCTATATGCTGACGCAGGAGCAGCTCGCACATACGGTTTTCCCGCTGGGCACCATGCAGAAGTCCGAAATCCGAAAAATTGCGGAGGATGAGGGCTTTGTCACTGCCCGCAAGCGCGATTCACAGGATATCTGCTTTGTCCCGGACGGCGATTACGCGGGCTTCATCGAGCAGTACGGAGGAAAAAAATATCCGCACGGAGATTTCATCGACACCAAAGGAAATATCCTCGGCGAGCACGCGGGCATCGTCCGCTACACCGTCGGACAGCGGAAAGGCCTCGGCGTTTCAAGCTCCGAGCGCCTGTATGTCACAAAAATCGACCCTGTCGACAATACGGTCACGCTTTCACATGGAGAAGAGCTTTACACCGATAAGCTGAAGGCCGGCGACATCAATCTGATCTCCGTTATGAAAATCGAACAGCCGATGCGGGTGACGGCAAAGCTGCGTTACCGCCAAAAGGAGCAGCCCGCGACCGCCGTTCAGACGGACGAGGACACGCTCCGCATCGAATTCGACGAGCCGCAGAGGGCTGTGACCAAAGGGCAGGCGGTCGTGCTCTACGACGGCGACACGGTCGTCGGCGGCGGAACCATAAAATGACCGCCCTGCAATATCTCTCCCCGAAAAGGAGCACCGCATGATTTATCTCGACTATGCCGCGAACACCCCCGCAGACCCCCGCGTGCTGGCGCGGTTCTGCGAGATCGAACAAAGCTTCGTCGGCAACGCCAATTCCGGTCATGAAGCCGGCAGAATGGCGGCCCAAGAGCTTGCGCGCGTCACCGAATCCGTCGCAGGGCTTCTCGGCGTCGCCCCGTCGGAGATTATTTATACCTCGGGCGCCAGCGAATCCAACAATCTCGCCGTCAAGGGGCTTCTGCGGGCGGCAACACACGCCGGAAAGCACGTGATCTCCACGCCTCTCGAGCATTCCTCGGTCGGCGCATGCCTTGATGAGCTGCAAAAAGAGGGATATCAAATCGATTTGTTAAATCTTGACCGCGACGGAAAAATCAATCTGCAACATCTCCGCTCCCTCCTGACGCAGGATACCGCCCTTGTGGCGGTGTGCGCCGTCGACAGCGAGCTCGGCATCGTGCAGCCGATCGCTCGAATCGCGGAAATTTTAAAGGATTATCCCGCGTGCCGGCTCCATGTGGACGCCACGCAGGCGGTCGGGAAAACCGAGCTTGTCTTGGACGGCGTCGATATCCTGAGCCTTGCGCCGCATAAGTTCTACGGACTGAACGGCAGCGGGCTTCTTATCAAACGCCGGAATGTCGAGCTGTATCCGCTGATCCAAGGCGGCGCGAGCGTCACAGCCTACCGGAGCGGCACGCCGACGCTTGCGCTCGGTGCGGCGCTGGAAACCGCCCTGCGGCTTGCGCTTGCGCATAGCGCCGAATGGACAGGCATCGTCGAAAAGCATAATCTCGCGCTGCGCCGAGCACTTTCCGCCTATCCCGAAGTTATCGTCAACAGTCCCGACGATGCGGTTCCCCATATTTTGAATCTCAGCGTGAAAGGCGTAAAAGGCACCGTCTTTCAGCGGGCGCTGAACGAGTTCGGCGTCTGCGTTTCCGTCAAATCCGCTTGCAGCACGGACGGGCAGCCGTCAAAAGCAGTGCTCGCCGTCTGTCATGACAGCCGGAACGCGCTCTCTTCTTGGCGCATCAGTCTCAGCCATCTGACAACGGACGAAGAGATCGGAGAATTTATAAAAATATTCGACCGGTGCTACCAAAAGCTCGTAAAATGAGCGCATCTTTTCCGTTCCGAAAAATCGGTCGGTTCGCCCGCGATAAAACGCGGGCGATTTTTTCCCAAAAAGCAAAAAATCTATTGACAAAATACTCCCGAAGTGATATTATACTACTAACCTATTGGATTAATATGTAAATAGTCGCAGAAGCATGGTCAGCATCTCGATCCATACCGATAGGCGCAAAACGAAAAGCACACCGCGTTTTGGAAGGAGCAGGCTCATGAAGCATGATATAAGGACGATTTTCCGATGTTGAAGCTAACCTTTACCGTTCGATCCCCATAAACTAAATTTATCATTATATAAAAGG
The DNA here is from genome assembly GCA_900552255.1 of uncultured Eubacteriales bacterium. Lineage (GTDB taxonomy): Bacteria > Bacillota > Clostridia > Oscillospirales > CAG-272 > QALR01. The sequence continues at coordinate 5,057 of URZF01000028.1, forward strand.
AGACGCTCATTATGTCGAAAATTTATACATCTGCCGATCAGTTGATCGGAAAAACCCCTCTTCTCGAACTTTCTCACATCGAAAAGAACCTGAATCTCAACGCCAAAATCCTCGCCAAGCTCGAATATTTCAATCCGGCCGGCTCTGTCAAGGACAGGATCGCCAAGGCCATGATCGACGAAGCGGAAGCCGCGGGCAAGCTGAAGCCCGGTTCCGTCATCATCGAGCCCACCTCCGGCAATACCGGCATCGGCCTCGCCTCCGTGGCCGCCGCAAGAGGCTATCGCATCATCATCGTCATGCCCGAAACCATGTCGGTCGAGCGCAGACAGCTGATGAAGGCATACGGCGCGGAGTTGGTGCTGACCGAGGGCGCCAAGGGCATGAAGGGTGCAATCGCGAAAGCCGCCGAGCTTGCCGCCGAAACGCCGAACAGCTTCATTCCCGGGCAGTTTGTCAATCCGGCCAATCCGGAAGCACACAGAAAGACAACGGGTCCCGAAATCTATGAGGATACCGACGGAAACGTCGATATTTTCGTTGCGGGCGTCGGCACGGGCGGAACCGTCACGGGCGTCGGCGAATATCTCAAATCCAAAAATCCGAATATCAAGATCGTCGCCGTGGAGCCCGAAAGCTCCGCCGTGCTCTCCACGGGAGTCGCCGGTCCGCACAAAATCCAAGGGATCGGCGCAGGCTTCGTTCCCGATGTGCTGAATACCAAGATATACGACGAGATCCTTCCCGTATCCAATGAGGACGCATTTGCGACAGGCAAGCTGATCGGCAAAACCGAAGGCGTTTTGGTCGGGATATCCTCGGGTGCTGCGGCATGGGCTGCCATACAGCTTGCGCAGCGTCCTGAGAACGCGGGAAAAACCATCGTAGTGCTTCTGCCCGATACCGGCGACCGGTATCTCTCTACCCCGTTGTTTACAGACTGAAAATATAGAGGCTCCGGCCTTCAGGCCGGAGTCCTGCCACATATGGAGGCTCCATGATACCGACAAGAGAAGAAGCGCTCGCCCTTCTGAAAGAATTCAACGCCGAACCGTTTCACATCCGGCATGCCTTGACCGTGGAGGGCGTGATGCGTTATTTTGCGGAAGCGCTCGGCTACGGCGAGGAAAAAGATTTTTGGGGGATCGTGGGACTGCTCCATGATCTCGATTTTGAGAGGTTCCCCGAGCAGCATTGCATCAAGGAGCAGGAGATCATGCGGGAACGGGGACTGGACGAACGTCTCATCCATGCCGTCGCAAGTCACGGATATCTGCTGACCGTCGATATCGTGCCCGAGCATGCAATGGAAAAAGTGCTGTACGCGACAGACGAGCTGACAGGCCTGATCGGAGCGGTCGCGCTCATGCGCCCCTCCAAAAGCGTTTCCGATTTGGAGCTTGGCTCCGTTAAGAAGAAATACAAAAACGAAAAATTTGCCGCCGGCTGTTCCCGCACGGTGATCGAGCGCGGTGCGCAGATGCTGGGCTGGAGGCTCGACGATCTGATCGCCCGCACGATCCTTGCGATGCGCACAGTCGATTATGCGGATGAAAAGAGCCCGTCATGAAAAAACAAAACATATTAAACCTTGTCCTTGCCGCATTGTTCGCCGTCTTGGTTTTCGTCGGGACAGTCTCCTTCAGCATCGCACTTCCCTTCGGCTATTTCAATCTCGGGGACGGATTTCTGCTGCTTGCAGCGTGGATCCTCGGCGGCTATTATGCGACGGCAGGCGCGGCCCTCGGTGCGGCGCTCGCAGATGCGATCTTGGGTTTTGTCATCTATGCGCCCGCGACGCTGATCATCAAAGCGCTGATGGTGATAGTCGCCTTTCAGATCCCGAAATTTATTTCAAAAGACAAGCCGCTATTCCGGTTTACCGGTTATTTTACAAGTTCGGTGCTTGCCGAGCTTCTCATGGTCGCGGGATATTATCTGTTTGAAGCCGCGCTATACGGCTTCGGAGCCGCGCTGACCTCCGTTCCCGGCAATCTGCTTCAAGGCGCGGCGGCGGTGATCATCGGCAATATCGTCATTTCCGTGCTGGATTCCACAGGACTGCTGAAAAAAATCATGCCCCAAAGACACACGATCAAGCGGTAAGCCGTCGATATTTTTTGATAAAAAACAAGGAGATAAAGCCATGATGATTTCCACCCGCGGCAGATATGCCCTTCGCGTCATAATCGATCTTGCCGAGCACAACAGCGGAGCGTATATCCCGCTCAAAGAGATCGCCAAACGGCAGGATATTTCGCAAAAATACATGGAGACGATCATGGCGGAGCTTTCCAAAAACGGTCTTGTGGACGGTCTGCACGGCAAAGGCGGCGGATATCGGCTGAACCGTGCGCCGGAAACGTATAAGGTCGGCGACATTCTGCGTCTCACAGAAGGGACGCTTTCTCCCGTAGCCTGTTTGGAGCACGGAGCCGACCCATGTGAACGTGCGGCGGAATGCAGAACGCTCCCGATGTGGGAGGAGCTCGGACGGCTCATTACCGATTATCTCGACGGCATCACGGTCGCCGACCTTATCAAACAGGAAACGGCAGACAATTATGTGATATAATCCGTTCCGCAAAAAATCGGTGCTTCTCAAATTCTGAGATATGCGGAGCCGCCACGGTTTCCATTCCACACCGATATCGGTTCCTGCAGCTTTTCTCTTTCTGCCGCTTTCCAAGTCCGTACATGAGCGTTTCTTTTCCACAAAATTTTGCCGGAAAACAGTTGACAACTGAAAAAGAATGGTGTATAATATTGAAGCTGTCAGAGTTCTGACGGGAGTTTTTCGGGGTGTGGCTCAGTTTGGTAGAGTGCTTGGTTCGGGACCAAGAGGCCGGAGGTTCAAATCCTCTCACTCCGACCATATCGGGTGTTCATGGCATTTCATGAACACCCGATTTTTTATATGGGAACGCAATTTATATTCTCAAAATATGGAAAATCCCCTATGACAGCGTACAAAATTCTGCCATAGGGGGCTTTTTTTCCGATTTGCGGACAATGTTATCTCCTTCTGCTTACTTTGCGATCAGCTCGCCGTTTTCCGCATCAACGGTGATAACCGTGTCGGGCGCGAGGTCCTCCGCAATGATCTTGCGGGCAATGAGCGTCTCCACCTTCGACTGCAAGAATCTTTTGAGCGGACGCGCCCCGTAGGTCGGATCATAAGCGGATGAAATGATGAAATCCTTTGCCGCGTCAGTCATGCGGAGCCCGATCCTCTTGTCGGAAAGACGCTTTTCGAGATCTGCCGCCAAAAGCTCGACGATGCCGTAAATATTTTCCTTTGTGAGCGGACGATAGAATACGGTCTCATCGATCCTGTTGAGAAATTCCGGCCGGAACGAGCGGCGCAGCAGCGCCGTTACGGCGTCGCGGGCTTCTTCGCTTATCGCTCCGTCCGAACCGATGCCGTCCAAAATGATATCGGAACCGAGATTGGACGTCATGATTATGATGGTATTCTTGAAATCGACCGTCCTGCCCTGACTGTCCGTGATGCGTCCGTCGTCGAGCACCTGCAAAAGCACGTTGAATACATCGGGATGCGCCTTTTCGATTTCATCGAACAGAATAACGGAATAGGGCTTACGGCGCACCGCCTCGGTGAGCTGGCCGCCCTCGTCGTAGCCGACATAGCCGGGAGGCGCTCCGATCAGTCTCGACACGGAGTATTTCTCCATATATTCGCTCATATCAATTCGGATCATATTGTGCTCGTCGTCAAAAAGCGCCTCCGCCAGCGCCTTGGCAAGCTCCGTTTTGCCGACGCCGGTCGGTCCGAGAAACAGGAAAGAGCCGATCGGGCGCTTCGGGTCTTGGATTCCGGCACGCGAACGCAGAATCGCGTCGCATACCTTTTCCACCGCCTCATCCTGACCGATCACGCGGCGGTGCAGAATGTCGGAAAGTCCCAGAAGCTTGTCGCGTTCTCCCTCCATCAGCTTGGAAACGGGGATTCCCGTCCAGCGCGAAACGATCTTCGCGATCTCCTCCTCCGTCACGCGGTCGCGCAAAAGCGTGTTTTTCGCAGTCTCCGCTTTGGCCTCCTCCTCGGAAAGCTCCTTTTGAAGATTCGGCAGCCTGCCGTATTTCAGCTCCGCCGCTTTCGCGAGGTCATAGGCGGACTGCGCCTTTTCGATTTCAGCGTTCGTTTTCTCGATTTCCTCACGGATTTTCTGAACCTTGCCGATCGCCTCTTTTTCGTTCTCCCATTTTGCTTTCATACCGGAGAACTTCTCGCGCAGCTCCGCAAGCTCGGCGCGGATTTCGGAAAGATGCTCGACCGCGAGCTTATCCGTCTCCTTGGTGAGCGCCGCCTCCTCGATTTCAAGCTGCATAATCTTATGCGAAATCTCGTCCATCTCCGTCGGCATGGAATCCATCTCCGTCTTGATGAGCGCGCACGCTTCGTCCACAAGGTCGATCGCCTTATCCGGCAGGAAACGGTCGGAAATATACCGATTCGACAGAACGGCGGCGGCGATCAGTGCCTGATCCTGGATTTTGACGCCATGATAGACCTCATAGCGCTCTTTCAGACCGCGCAGGATGGAAATGGTATCCTCCACCGTCGGCTCCGCCACCAGCACCGGCTGGAACCGGCGCTCCAGTGCGGGGTCCTTTTCGATGTATTTGCGGTATTCATTCAGCGTCGTCGCGCCGATGCAGTGAAGCTCGCCGCGCGCCAGCATCGGCTTCAACAGATTGCCCGCATCCATCGCGCCGTCCGCTTTGCCGGCGCCAACGATGGTATGCAGCTCGTCGATGAACAGAATGATCCTGCCGTCGCTTTCCTTTACCTCGTTCAAAACGGCCTTGAGGCGCTCCTCAAATTCGCCGCGGAATTTCGCGCCGGCGATGAGTGCGCCCATATCCAAAGAGAAAATCGTCCGGTCGCGCAGATTCTCCGGCACGTCGCCATGCACGATACGGATGGCAAGTCCCTCCGCGATCGCGGTCTTGCCGACGCCCGGCTCGCCGATGAGACACGGATTGTTTTTCGTCTTTCTCGACAGAATCCGGATGGCATGGCGAATCTCCTCGTCGCGGCCAATCACGGGATCGAGCTTCTGATTTCTCGCAAGCTCCGTGAGGTCCTGTCCGTATTTGCCCAGCACGTCGTAAGTGTCCTCGGGATTGTCGTTTGTCACCCGCGCGCTGCCGCGCAGCTCCTTTACGGCTTTTTCAAAAGCCGCTCGCGTAAGTCCTGCGTTTTTGAAAATTTTCCGCACGCCGTCGGACGGCTTGTCGATGATACCGAGAATGATATGCTCGACGGAAACGTATTCGTCCTTCATTTTAGCGGCGATCGTTTCCGCTGCCGCGAGCGCAGCCTCCAGCTCCCTTGAAATATAGATTTTATCCGCCTCCACGGAGCCGCCCGTCATACCGGGCATAGCGTCCACCGCGGAGGAAAGCTCCGCGCGCATGACTTCGACCGACACGCCTGCACGGCGGAGAAGGTCGGCGGCGATCCCGCCCTCCTTGTCGATCAGAGCAAGGAGCAGATGCTCTTCCGTGATCTGACTGTTCCCTTTCGACGCCATCAGCGTTTGCGCATCCTGAAGCGCTTCCAGACTTTTTTGTGTGAATTTTTGAAGATTCATATCCTCACCCCCAATAATTAGGAACAAATTTTATTTATGATGCCGAGGCCGCCCGCCGCTATTTTATCGGCGAGGGCAAGCTTACCCGACGGCACACCGGGAAGCATCGCCGGCCGGCGGCCGCTCCCGCTTTCTATATCAATACCCCGTTTTCCAGCACATAACGGCGATAGATGCTCTCAACGCCTGCCGCTGCCTTAGACGGCGCCTCCAAATGATAGAAGAAAGTTTTAAGCGCTCTATCAAAGGTATCGATATATGCGGCGATCACGCGGCCGATGTCGATTTCACGGGAGCTTCCGGTCTTATCCTGCAAAACAAATCTGCGCAAATATTTTCCGTCCGTAACGGCAGCCGCCACATCGCCCCGATAGCTCCGTTCGATTTTGTCCCACAGTCGATAGAACTGCGTCATATACAGCAAAAGTCCGGCGTTCTGCGTCCTCAGCGACACGCGCAGCTCGCCGAGCTCCTGCGCCTCCCCGCGGTAAAGCTCCACGCTGTATTTCACCGTCGGATTATACTTATAAGCCAGTGCCGAACGCAGAGAAAACATCGTGTCGGAGGGCTCCAGCATCTTGAATGTGCCGCCCTCCAGCATATCCTGCATATGCTGAAAGATTTCCCGGAACCGCTTTTCCGGCGTCGTATAAGACACGTATTCCGCAAGAATCTGGTTGATCATGTTGGAGCGGTTGGTGCCGTTCTCATATGCTAATCGGTCTATTTTCTCCACAATGTCGCTTGACAAAACAATGGAATATACGTTTTTCATTTAAATCTCCCCGCTTTTCTTTCGGATGAAATTATTATAGCACTCTTTATATAATTTGTCAATCGTTTTATATAAATTATTTTTCAAGTTTTGAGAATTTTAACATTTGCACGCAGTTCTCAATATAAAAGCAGAAAAACGGACAAGACGTCCGCTTTTTCTGCCTTAATCTCT
>URZF01000029.1 GCA_900552255.1 uncultured Eubacteriales bacterium
AAAAATCCATGAATTATTTGATATTCGGAGACGATTCTGCCCTCACAAGTGCGGCAGCTCATGCTCACCGCGGAAAATTTTATAAATGCGGCCGATAAAAATAACGCAAAGTCCGCCGGCAAAATGCCGGCGGGCTTGTATTTTTTCACAGCGCCGATACGCACCGTTCCGGCTTTATCAGCCCGCGGATTCCACGTCGAAATCGTTCGCTGCCATCAGATCCTCGTTCTTCACGACCTCGATATCGCGGTACGTCTGGAGACCGGTCCCGGCCGGAATCAGCTTGCCGATGATGACGTTTTCCTTGAGTCCGACCAGATTGTCGACCTTGCCCTTGATAGCGGCCTCGGTGAGCACCCTCGTCGTCTCCTGGAAAGAGGCTGCGGAAAGGAAGGATTCCGTCTGCAACGCCGCCTTGGTGATGCCGAGCAGAATCGGCGATGCCGTCGCCGGACGAATCGTTCTGTCGCCCTCTGCGATGCGGCGTTCGATCTCCGCGTTTGCCTCGTCGAATTCCGAAACATCGACGACCGTCCCGAAAAGCAGGTCGGTATCGCCGCTGTCCTCGATGCGCACCTTGCGCGTCATCTGTCTTGCGATGACCTCGATATGCTTGTCGTTGATCTCGATATCCTGGATGCGGTAAACTCTCTGTACCTCGCGGATGATATAGTCGTAAGCCTCGGAAAGTCCCTTGATCCTCGTGATATCCGTCGGCGCAAGATTGCCCTCGGTGATCGAATCGCCGCGCGTCACAAAGTCGCCGGACTTCACAAGGATCTTCGTGCCGTAAGGAACCGCATACACGACATCCGCGCCGGTTTCCACGGAATTGCGCACGATGATATTTCTCGCGCGCTTGGCATCCTGGATCTCCACAAGGCCGGAGACCTCGGAAATCGTCGCCGTTTTCTTCGGACGGCGCGCTTCAAAGAGTTCCTCGACACGCGGCAGACCCTGCGTGATATCGGAACCGGCGATACCGCCCGTGTGGAAAGTTCTCATCGTCAGCTGCGTGCCCGGCTCGCCGATGGACTGCGCCGCGATGATGCCGACCGCCTCGCCCACGCTGACCTTCTTGCCCGTAGCAAGGTCGGAGCCATAGCAGTGTGCACACACACCGTATTTGCATTTGCATTTGAGGATCGAACGGACATGCACCCGCTCGACGCCCGCATCTACGATGGCTTTCGCCTGCGCGGCCGACAGCATGTCGCCGTCATGCGCAAGCACCGCACCTGTCGCGGGATCTGCAACGTCCCCGATTACAAATCTTCCGGGGAGTCTGTCGATCAGCGGCTCGATGATCTCGTTGCCGTCCTTGACGTCGGATACCCAAATGCCCTCGTGCGTGCCGCAGTCCTCCTCCCTGACGATGACGTCCTGCGAAACGTCGACCAGCCGTCTTGTCAGATATCCGGAGTCAGCCGTTTTCAGAGCCGTATCGGAAAGCGATTTACGGGAGCCGCGCGCGCCGATGAAGTATTCGAGCACGTTCAGCCCCTCGCGGAAGTTCGCCTTGATCGGGATCTCCATCGTCTTACCATTGGTCGCGAACATCAGTCCGCGCATGCCGGCGAGCTGTCTCATCTGCGCGATGGAACCACGGGCGCCGGAATCGCTCATCATCTTAATGGAATTATAGCGGTCGAGACAGTCCTGGAGCGCCTGCGTAACGTCCTTGGTCGCCTGCTCCCAGACCTTGATGACGCTGCCGTAGCGCTCGTCGTCGGAAAGAAGTCCGCGGCGGAAGTTGCGCGTGATCTTCTCGACGTCGTGCTCGGCCTTGGCCACGATCTCTTTCTTCGCGGCCGGCACCGTCATATCGGAAACGGAGATCGAAATGGATGCCTTGGTCGAATATTTATAGCCGTTGGCCTTGATATCGTCGAGCACCTGCGCCGTCACGGTCGGACCGTGCGTCTTGATGGTGCGGTCGACGATCTGTCCGAGCTGCTTTTTCGCAGTCGGGAAATCGATTTCAAGCTTCAAGAGATTTTCGGGCTTGCTTCTGTCGACAAAGCCGAGATCCTGCGGGATCGGCTCGTTGAAGATCAGCCGTCCGAGCGTCGCGTCAATGATGCCGGTGTGAGCGACGCCGTCGATCACTCTCGTGACGCGCACCTTGATCGGCGCGTGAATGCCGAGCAGGCCGTTGGCATAGGCCATCATCGCCTCGTCGAAATCACGGAACACGCTTCCCTCGCCCGGCTCGCCGTGGCGGTCGATCGTGAGATAGTAGGAGCCGAGCACCATGTCCTGCGACGGCACCGTGACCGCCTTGCCGTCGACCGGCTTCAAGAAGTTGTTGGCGGAAAGCATGAGGAAACGGGCTTCGGCCTGCGCCTCGCTGGAAAGCGGAACGTGTACCGGCATCTGGTCGCCGTCGAAGTCGGCGTTGAAAGCCGTACAGACGAGCGGATGAAGCTTGATCGCGCGTCCCTCGACAAGCACCGGCTCAAACGCCTGAATCGACAGACGGTGGAGCGTCGGCGCCCGGTTGAGAAGCACGGGATGGTCCTTGATGACATTTTCAAGCGCGTCCCAAACCTCGGGGCTCGCTTTATCCACCTTTTTCTTCGCGTCCTTGATATTGGAGGCGTTCTGCGTCTCCACAAGGCGCTTCATGACAAACGGCTTGAAGAGCTCCAGCGCCATCTCCTTCGGCAGGCCGCACTGATAGATCTTCAGCGTCGGTCCGACGACGATAACGGAACGTCCGGAATAGTCGACGCGCTTGCCGAGCAGATTCTGACGGAAGCGTCCCTGCTTGCCGCGCAGCATCTCGGAAAGCGATTTCAGCGGACGGTTCGAGGAGCCTGTCACGGGTTTGCCGTGACGGCCGTTGTCAATCAGGGCGTCCACCGCCTCCTGAAGCATCCTCTTTTCGTTTTTGATGATGATTTCCGGCGCATACAGCTCCAAAAGCTTTTTGAGACGGTTGTTGCGGTTGATGACGCGGCGGTAAAGGTCGTTGAGATCGGAGGTCGCAAATCTGCCGCCGTCGAGCTGCACCATCGGACGGATCTCCGGCGGAATCACCGGGACCGCGTCGAGAATCATCCATTCCGGCTTGTTGCCGGATTTGCGGAACGCCTCGACCACCTCGAGACGCTTGATGATGCGCAGCTTTTTCTGGCCGCTCGCGGCGTTAAGCTCCGTTTTGAGCTGCTCGGAAAGCTTTTCGATGTCGATTTCGTGAAGCAGCTCCTTGATCGCCTCGGCTCCCATGCCGACACGGAAATCGTTCTCGTATTTTTCATACATCTGATGGTATTCCGTCTCGGTCAGCATCTGCTTCTTTTCAAGCGGCGTATTGCCGGGATCCAGAACGATATACTGTCCGAAATAGATGACCTTTTCGAGAAGCCGCGGCGAAATATCGAGAAGCAGGCCCATGCGGGAGGGGGTCGCCTTGAAATACCAAATATGCGACACCGGCGCCGCAAGCTCGATGTGCCCCATCCGTTCGCGGCGGACCTTTTTCGTCGTCACCTCGACGCCGCACTTTTCACAGGTCTTGCCTTTGTAGCGCACTCTTTTATACTTTCCGCACGCGCATTCCCAGTCCTTGGTCGGCCCGAAGATCTTCTCACAGAAAAGGCCGTCGCGCTCGGGACGAAGAGTGCGGTAGTTGATGGTCTCCGGCTTTGTCACTTCGCCGTAAGACCAGCTTCTTATCATTTCAGGAGATGCGAGCCCGATCTTGATCGAGTCAAAAACATTTTTACTCATCTTTCTCTCCCCCTAAATTATTCTTCATCGAAGTCCGCGTCGTCGTCTATGCCGTCGAGCTCAAATTCATCCTCGGAGTCGGAGAAATCATCCTCGATCTCATCCTCGTCGACAAGCGTATAATGGTCCTCGTCGCCATCCTCCAGCACCGCGGGTCCGACGTCCTCAGCCGTTACGAAGCCGCCGCCCTTGCTGTCGTCGGCAAAATCCTCGCCGATCTGGGAAAGCTCGATTTCCTCGCCGTTTTCATCGAGGACACGGATATCGAGCGCCAGAGATTGAAGTTCCTTGACCAGCACGCGGAACGATTCCGGAACGCCCGGCGTCGGAATGTTCTGTCCCTTGACGATCGCCTCATAGGTCTTGACACGTCCGGTCACGTCGTCCGACTTGACCGTAAGGATCTCTTGAAGCGTATAAGCCGCGCCGTAAGCTTCGAGCGCCCAAACCTCCATTTCGCCGAAGCGCTGTCCGCCGAACTGCGCCTTGCCGCCGAGCGGCTGCTGCGTAACGAGCGAATACGGACCGACGCTTCTCGCGTGGATCTTGTCGTCGACAAGATGATGGAGCTTCAAATAATACATGATCCCGACCGTGACAGGGTTGTCGAACGCCTCGCCCGTGCGGCCGTCGTAAAGGATCCGTTTGCCGTCGACGGTTTTCAGCTTCTTAGCGGCGATCTTCTCCGCTACCCAAGCCTTGTTGGAGAGCTTATCCTCCCCGACCTCTTCATAGCGGCGCTCACCGGTTTCCTCGTCGACGATCTCCTCGTAAAATTTCTTATTCGTGAGAGAATCGCTCGGAAGCACCTCGCGGTAAAGCCCCGCCTCCGTCATCATCTCGGTGATGTCGCTTTCCTTCGCACCGTCGAATGCGGGCGTCATGACCTTCATGCCGAGGCGTTTCGCTGCGATGCCGAGATGCACCTCAAGCACCTGTCCGATATTCATTCGGGACGGAACGCCCAGCGGATTGAGCACGATGTCGAGCGGAGTGCCGTCCTCGAGGAACGGCATATCCTCCGGCGGCAGGATGCGCGATACGACGCCCTTGTTTCCGTGACGGCCCGCCATTTTGTCTCCGACGGAGATTTTGCGCTTCTGCGCAATATAAACGCGGACGGATTTGTTGACGCCCGGCGCCAGCTCGTCGGAATTCTCGCGCGAGAACACGCGCACATCGACGACAATCCCGGATTCGCCGTGAGGCAGCCGCATGGAGGTGTCACGCACCTCTCTCGCCTTTTCGCCGAAGATCGCGCGCAGGAGGCGCTCCTCCGCAGTCAGCTCCGTCTCGCCTTTCGGCGTGACCTTGCCGACGAGGATATCGCCCGCGTGAACCTCGGTGCCGTTTCGGATGATTCCGTTTTCGTCGAGATCCTTCAGCGCGTCGTCGCCGCAGTTCGGGATCTCGCGGGTGATCTCCTCCGGTCCGAGCTTGGTATCCCTCGCCTCGAGGGTATATTCTTCTATATGAATGGAGGTATAAACGTCGTTGCGGACGAGATTTTCATTGAGAAGGACTGCGTCCTCATAGTTATAGCCCTCCCACGTCATGAAGCCGATGAGCGCGTTTTTGCCGAGCGCGATCTCGCCGCCCGACGTCGCGGGACCGTCGGCGATGACGTCGCCCTTCTCCACGCGGTCGCCCACGTTCACGATGGGACGCTGATTGATGCACGTTCCCTGATTGGAACGCTTGAATTTGAGAAGCTCATAGGTGTGATTGCGCCCGGCGTCCTCGGCGACGACCACTTTGTCCGCCGTCACGGTTTTGACATAGCCGGCTTCCTTTGCGAGCACACAGACGCCGGAGTCGATTGCCGCCTTGTATTCCATACCCGTTCCGACAATCGGAGAATCCGTCATGAGCAGCGGAACCGCCTGCTTCTGCATGTTGGAGCCCATGAGCGCGCGGGAGTTGTCGTCGTTTTCAAGGAACGGAATGAAGCCCGTCGCCACGGAAATGACCATTTTCGGGGAAACGTCGATATAGTCCACTTTCGACGCGTCCACCTCGACGATCTCGGCGCGGTCGCGTGCAAGAACTCTCTTGTTGACGAAATGCCCTTCCTCATCGATCGGCTCATTCGCCTGCGCGACGATATAATTGTCCTCCATGTCGGCGGTCATATATTCGACGGTATCCGTCACCCTGCCGGTCGCCTTGTCGATCTTGCGGTAAGGCGCCTCGATGAAGCCGTAATCGTTGATCTTCGCATAGGTCGCAAGATATGAGATCAGGCCGATGTTCGGTCCCTCCGGCGTCTCGATCGGGCAAATGCGTCCGTAATGCGTATAGTGTACGTCGCGTACCTCGAACGACGCGCGGTCACGGGAAAGCCCGCCCGGGCCGAGCGCGGAGAGACGGCGCTTGTGCGTCAGCTCCGCCAAGGGATTGTTCTGATCCATGAACGAGGAAAGCGGCGAGGAGCCGAAGAACTCGCGGATCGCCGCGACGACCGGACGGATGTTGATGAGCGCCTGCGGCGTCAGAGAATCGACATCCTGAATCGTCATCCTCTCCTTGATGATCTTATCCATGCGGGAAAAGCCGATGCGCAGCTGATTCTGAATCAGCTCGCCCACGGCGCGGATCCTTCTGTTTCCGAGATGGTCGATATCGTCCGCCGTTCCGATGCCGTGCGACAGACAGATAAGATAATTGATGGAAGCGTAAATATCGTCCTTCGTGATATGCTTCGGGGAAAGCTCCGCAGCTCTTTCCTTCGCCGCCGCTTTCAGCGCGTCGAAATCGCCGCCCGCCGCCTCCAGCATCTCGAGAAGCAGGCTGAGCTTTACTTTTTCATAGATGCCGACTTCGGTAAGATCGCAGCCGATGACCTTTTTGGGATCCACCATGCCGTTTCCGAAAACCTTGGTCTCCGTTTCCTCTCCGATATAGACATACGCCTCGTTCACGCCGGCGTCCTCGATGGAGACCGCCTCGTCAAAGGCAAGCGTTTTTCCCGCCTCAAACAGGATCTCTCCGGTGATCGGACTGATGACCGGCCGAGACAGCGTCCTTCCCGAAAGTCTGCGGCCGAGCGCGACCTTTTTGTCGAACTTGTATCTTCCGACGGAGCCGAGGTCATAGCGCTTGGGGTCAAAGAAAAGGTTGTTGAGCAGGATCTGCGCGGATTCGACGAGCGGCGGCTCGCCGGGACGCAGCTTTTTATAGATTTCCTTCAAGGATTCCTCATAAGCGGTCGTACCGTTTTTCTCCGCCTCCGCCTGCATACCGTCCTTTTCGAGCGTCGTTATGATCTTCACATCGTCGCCGAACAGCGCGCGCACGTCGGTCGAGGTGGAAATGGATTCCTCAAGGGCACGGATGAGCACCGTCACGGGGATTTTACGGTTCTTGTCGATGCGGACATAGAACACGTCGTTCATATCCGTCTCATATTCGAGCCATGCGCCGCGGTAAGGGATGATCTGCGCTGTGAGCATGCACTTTCCGGCCTTATCCATCGCCGCCGTATAGTACATGCCGGGAGAACGGACGAGCTGCGATACGACGACACGCTCCGCGCCGTTGATCACAAAGGTGCCGTTTTCCGTCATCAGCGGGAAATCTCCCATAAAGATATCCTGCTGCTTCACCTCTCCCGTGGCCTTGTTCGTAAGACGCACCGTCACGCGCAAAGGAGCGGCATAGGTCACATCGCGTTCCTTGCACTCCTCGACAGGGTATTTCGGCGTCTGATCGATGGAAAAGTCCACGAACTCGATCACGAGATTTCCGGAATAATCGACGATCGGGGAAACATCCTGCAGTACCTCGGATATTCCCCTCTCGACAAGCCATTTGTACGACTTCTTCTGAATCTCGAGCAGATCCGGCATCTCCAAAATCTCGTCGATCTTGGCGAAGCTCATGCGCACGTTTTTGCCAAGCTGCTGGGGTTTGATCCTCATAAAATCACTCCAATTCTAATTTAAGCTTGCCTTTACTTTGGTAAATATATGATATTTTTCCACAGCCTGCAATACTGTCATTCAAAAACGGGGAAAAAGCCCGATGGGACGGCGCTTCTCCCAAAAACGACGATAATACAAGCGATTGTAATGCAATTTACAAGTATAGCACCGAAAAGTCAAGTTGTCAATAACTTTTTGTCGTTTTTTTCAAATAATATTGACTTTTTTATGCAACACTAATATAATTATTTTAAATAGACGGGAAATCACCCCCAAAATTCAGATTCGTCAAATCAAAAGGAAGAAAAATCATGGAATGGACATCGCTCAACGACCTGCGCGAGAAATTTCTCAATTTCTTTGAATCCAAAGGACATCTCAGCCGCAGAAGCTATTCCCTTGTGCCGGAAAACGACAAATCGCTCCTGCTCATCGTCGCGGGAATGGCGCCGCTCAAAAAATACTTTACGGGAGAGCTTGAACCGCCCTGCCGCAGAATGGCGACCTGCCAAAAGTGCATCCGCACGAACGACATCGAGCACGTCGGCTATACCGCGCGCCACGGAACCTTCTTTGAGATGCTCGGCAATTTCTCCTTCGGCGATTATTTTAAGGAAGAAGCGCTCACATGGGCGTGGGAATTTCTGACGGAGGTGCTGGAAATTCCGGAGGATCTGCTGTGGCCTTCCGTATATGAGGAAGACGAGGAGGCATACCGCATTTGGCGCGATAAAATCGGCGTGCGCGAGGACCACATCGTGCGCCTCGGCAAGGAGGACAACTTCTGGGAGCACGGACAAGGCCCCTGCGGCCCCTGCTCCGAAATCTACTTCGACCGCGGCGAAAAATACGGCTGCGGCAGTCCCGACTGCCGTCCCGGCTGCGACTGCGACCGCTATATGGAGATCTGGAACAACGTGTTCTCCCAGTTCAATAACGACGGTAACGGCAACTACACCGAGCTTGCGCATAAAAACATCGATACCGGCATGGGGCTCGAACGGCTTGCCTGCGTCATGCAGGGCGTCGACAACATGTTCGAGGTCGATACCATTCAGAATATCATCGGAGCAATCAGCAAAAAGGCGGGAATCGCTTACAAAACCAATGAAAAGGCGGACGTTTCCCTTCGGATCATCGCGGACCATGCACGCGCGTCGGCATTCCTCATCGCGGACGGCGTCATGCCCTCCAACGAGGGACGCGGCTACGTGCTGCGCCGGCTCCTGCGCCGCGCCTGCCGTCACGGCAGGATCCTCGGAATCAGGGGCGCTTTCCTCTATGACATCATGGCGGTCGTCGCGCATGAAAACGCGCTTCCCTATCCGGAGCTTACCGAAAAGTTAGACTATATTCAGAAAATCGTGCGCATGGAGGAGGAGCGCTTCAACGCGACGGTCGAGGCCGGCACCAATCTGCTCGAGGGGCTCATGACGGCAGCCAAAGCAGCAGGGGAAAAAATCCTCGCCGGCGCGGACGTATTCCGCCTTTCCGACACGTTCGGCTTTCCGCTCGACCTCACGCGCGAAATCGCGGAAGAAAACGGACTGGATATCGATGAGGGCGGCTTTGAGGAAAAGCTCGCGGAGCAAAAAGAACGCGCACGCGCCGCACGCGGCTCCATCAGCGGCTGGGACGACAGCATGAAATCGCTTGTCGACACCGCCGTCAAAACCGAATTTGTCGGTTATACGGAGCTTACGGCGGAGGGCAAGATCCTTTTCATCATCGACGGTGACTCGGACGAGCTCTGCGACATCACAGGCGAGACCGCCGTCATCATCACAGACCGCACACCCTTCTACGGAGAAGGCGGCGGACAGGTCGGCGACAGCGGCGTTATCACGGGGCAAAACGGTTACGCGATCGTCACCGATACCAAAAAGACGGACGGCGTTTATATGCACGTCTGCAAAATCGAATCCGGTTCTCTCTCCGTCGGCGACCGTGTGACGCTCACGGTGGATGCCTCGCGCCGCGCCGCGGTCGCCCGCAACCACTCCGCCGTCCATCTGCTCGACGCCGCGCTGCGCGACGTGCTCGGCACGCATATCAGGCAGGCGGGTTCTTATGTCGACGACAAGGAAGCGCGGTTCGACTTCACCCACTTCGCCGCAGTCACACCGGAAGAGCTTGCGAGAGTCGAGATGCTCGTCAACGAAAAAATTCTCGACGGAATCCCGGTATCCACGCTTGAAACAGACGTTGAAAGCGCGAAAAAGTCGGGCGCAATCGCGCTTTTCGGAGAAAAATACGGCAATATCGTGCGCGTCGTCAAGATGGGCGATTTCTCCGCCGAGCTGTGCGGCGGGACACACGTGGACAACACCGCGAAGATCGGACTTTTCAAAATCACGATGGAAAGCTCCGTCGCAGCGGGAACGCGCCGCATCACCGCGGTATCCGGCTTCGGCTCCTATCAAAGAATGATCCAGGAGGAGACACTGATTTCCTCGGCGATGAAAACCCTGAAAGCCGGCACCTCCGCCGACGTGCTTATCAAAATCGCCGCACTTACCGACGATTTGAAAACCGTCAGAAAAGAGCTGGAAGGCGCCTCCGCAAAGCTGGCTTCCGCAAAGGCCGCGTCCATGCTGGCCGCAGCGGTCGATGTGATGGGGATCAAGGTCGCTTCCATGCAGACCGAGCTTCCCGTTCCGGCAGCGAGGCTTTTGGGCGACGATCTGAAAGCGCGCTATCCCGATATGACGGCGGTCATCGCCTCCGATTTCGCAGGAAAGCTTACCCTGCTCTGCATATGCGGCAAAAACGCCGTTGAAAAAGGAGTCAAAGCTCCCGACGTGCTCGCCGGCCTTGCCGAATATGTCGGCGGGGGAGGCGGCGGACGTCCCGACAGCGCGACCGCAGGCGCAAAAAATCCCGAAAAGCTTTCCGAGGCGTTCTCAGCGCTTCCGGAAATCATAAATAGACTCATCCAATAAAACAGAAAGGAAGCATTACGATGAAACAAAAAAAAGAAAGGACCTTTTGGAAAGACTTCAAAAAATTCATCAGCCGCGGAAACGTCGTTGATATGGCCATCGGCGTTGTCGTCGCTACATCGTTCAGCGCGATCGTTTCAAAATTCACGGCGGCTTTTATCTCCCCGCTCATCGCCCTTCTGACCGACGGGGCAAGCCTTGCCGATCTGAAATGGGTCGCAAGACCGGAAACGCTTGACGCAGAGGGCAATGTGCTCGTCGCCGAGGTTTCCTTTGCATGGGGCGCCTTTGTGCAGGCGATCATCGACTTTTTGATCATCGCGCTCGTTCTCTTCATCGTACTCCGTATCGTCTCAAAAGCCTCCAACAAGGCAAAAGAGCTGCGCATCTCCAAGGAAGAAAAAGAAGCGCAGGAAAAAGCGGCAGCGGAGGCCGCCGCCAAAGCGGAAGCGGAAAAGAAATCCGCCGAAGAAGCAAGACTCGCCGAAAAGGCAAGAGAAGCGGAAGCTCTCGCGCGTGAAAAGGAGACCCTCGAGCTGCTCCGCGAAATCCGGAATTCGCTCGCTTCCAAATAAAAAGCCGCACCGCGGCGGAAAGGCCCATCTATATGGAAAATTGTCTTTTTTGCAAAATCGCGGCAGGAGAGATCCCGTCGACAAAGCTATACGAGGACGAAAAAATTCTCGCATTCCGCGATATCAGCCCGCAGGCGCCGGTGCATGTGCTTGTGATCCCAAAGACCCATATCGCATCGGTCGATGAGATTTCGCACGGGATTCGAGGATTGCCGCAAGCGAAGCGGCGGCGATGCCCTTGCCGAGAGAGGACACAACGCCGCCGGTGACA
>URZF01000030.1 GCA_900552255.1 uncultured Eubacteriales bacterium
AATCAATTATGTGTGTTTTCGTTTTATCTTTTTATTTGATGTTGCTTTTCTGATTCGTTTGCGCTATAATAATAAAGTCTGTAAAAGAGGGATTTCCTTCCGTGAGAAAAAGAAAAAACGCACTGCTCGTGTGCGTCTTTTTTGGAGCAGGCGACGGGAATCGAACCCGCATATTCAGCTTGGGAAGCTGATGTTCTACCACTGAACTACGCCTGCAAAAAAACTCCGGCGAGCGGAGTTTTGGAGCTAATGGGGGGACTCGAACCCCCGACCTGTTGATTACGAATCAACTGCTCTACCAACTGAGCCACATTAGCGAGCGATTTTTTGCATGGACTATTTTATCATAACAAAACCGGTTTGTCAACAAAAAAATGAAAATATTCAAAGAATTTCTGAAAGGGATATCAAAAGAATGAAGCTAACGGACATCACCTCGGTTCGCTCCCTGATGGAAAAGCACGGGATTTCACCGCAGAAGCGATACGGTCAAAATTTTCTCGTGAATGAAAGCGTCGTAAACCGAATCGCAGATACGGCGGGGGACGGAGACGGGGCGCTTGGCATTCTCGAGATCGGTCCCGGCATCGGAACGCTGACCGAAAAGCTTGCCGAGCGGTATCGCAGGGTCGTTGCGATTGAGATCGACAAAAGCCTTTTGCCGGTGCTTTCGGAGACGCTTGCGGACTGTGAGAATGTGAAGATACTGAACGGCGACGCGATGAAAACGGATCTTTCTGCGCTTGTGCGCGATGAATTCCGAGATATGCGCGTCGCGGTCTGCGCGAATCTGCCGTATTACATCACCTCTCCTATCCTCATGCGCCTGCTTGAAACGGAAGGCCTTTTTGAGTCCGTGACGGTCATGATTCAAAAGGAGGTCGCGGATAGGCTTTGCGCCGCGCCGGGGACGCCGGAATACGGCGCCATCACGGCGGCGTGCGCCTACTATGCGCACACGGAAAAGTGCTTTGCCGTTTCTCCCGCAAGCTTTATTCCGCCGCCGAAGGTGACCTCCGAGGTGATCCGGATGAACCTTTACGGTACCGCGCCCGTACAATGTAAGAGCAAAGAGAATTTGTTTCGCGTGATTCGCGGCGCGTTCGCAAAACGGCGGAAAACGCTCGCCAATTCTCTCGCAGGAGAGACCTCGAAGCGGACAAAAGCGGAGATCGAGTCTGCTCTCGTTTCGCTGGGGTACCGAGCGGATATCCGCGGCGAGGCGCTTGGGCTTTCGGATTTTGCACGGATTTCCGACTTGATTGAACTATGATCCGTTAAAATACACAGCAGGAGGCTTTTATGAACGAAAAGCTTGTATCATTTAAAGAATGGATAAAGGGGAAGCATGTGGCGCTCGTCGGCATGGGCATCAGCAACCGCGCTGCGGCGGATTTTCTTCTGTCGTGCGGAGCGCGCCTTACCGCGCGTGACAAAAATCCCGCGCCGGACGCGGAAACCGTGGATTTCCTCCGCACGCGCGGCGTGCGCATGATTTACGGGGAAAGCTATCTTTCGGATATCGACGAAGATGTGATTTTCAAATCGCCCGGCATCCGGTATGACGTGCCGGAGCTTCTGCGCGCCGGGGAACGCGGCGCTGTCGTGACCTCGGAAATGGAGGTTTTCTGCGCGCTTTGTCCGTGCCGGATTTTCGCCGTGACGGGCAGCGACGGTAAGACGACCACGACGACCGTGATCTCCAAAATGCTGGAACGTGCGGCGGAAAAAAGCGGCGCGCGCGTCTTTCTCGGCGGCAACATCGGAACTCCTTTGCTTCCCATGATTGAGGAAATAGGAGAAGAGGACTTCGCCGTGCTGGAGCTGTCGAGCTTTCAGCTGCATACGATGAAATTCACGCCGTATTCGGCGGTGATCACCAATATTACGCCGAATCACCTCAACTGGCACACGTCGATGGAGGAATATACCGACTGCAAGCGGAACATTTGGCGGTATCAGACGGAGGAGTGCCGCCTCGTTCTCAATGCGGAGAACGAGCTGACGCGCGCGATGGCGGACGAGGCGCCCTCGCATGTCACGCTGTTTTCCTCAAAACAGAAGCCCGGGCATCTGGATTCCTGCTATTATAAGGACGGGGCGATCTGGTATTATGACGGAACGGAGCATTTTGTCATGAACCGTTCCGATATCAAAATCGTCGGGATGCACAATGTGGAAAATTATATGGCGGCAGTCTCCGCCGTTTGGGGAATCGTCGGTACCGAGGATATGACGGAGGTCGCGCGTACTTTCGGCGGTGTTCGTCACCGCATCGAGCTTGTCGCGGAAAAAAACGGTGTGAAGTTCTATAACAGCTCGATCGATACAAGTCCGACGAGAACGCTTGCGGCGCTGTCCTCTTTTGAGGAGAAGCTCATCGTGATCGTCGGCGGCTATGACAAGCACATCCCGATCGAGCCCTTGATCGCGCCGCTTGCCGCGAAGGCGAAATTCGTCGTGGCGACGGGCGATACCGGCATGCAGGTGCTGGAAGAGCTTGTGGAATTTGGCTATCCGCGCCGCAGCATCGCTTACATAGGCAGCTTTGACGACGCGGTAAGCTATGCGGCGGGACGCGCAAAGAGCGGCGATACCGTGCTTTTGTCTCCCGCGGCGGCAAGCTTCGACGCTTTCCCGAATTTTGAGCGGCGCGGCGACCGTTTTACGGAGCTTGTAAAGGAATTGTGAGAACCATATAAAAAAGAAAGGAAAAATAAAATGCAGACAAAACAGCTTTTGACCGATCTGTGCGGACTTATGTCCGTCGTCGGCTTCGAATCGTACGACGAGGCGGCACTCACGAGGCTTGTCGAGCCGTATTTCGACGAGCATGAGTACGACGCGGTCGGCAATCATATTTTCATAAAGCGCTGCGGAAGGGAAAAGGCAGGGAAGCTTTTCATCGACGCCCATTATGACGAGGTGGGACTGCTCGTAAAGGGCATCACGGACGACGGACATCTGCGCGTGTGCGCACAGGGCGGCGTGGACGCCCGCATTCTGCCCGCCTCGGAAGTTGTCGTATACGGACAGAAGACGCTCCGCGGCATCGTTTTGACGAAGCCAAAGGAGCTTATGACTGGGGACGAAAGCTCCCGGCTTGTTCCCGTGACGGAGCTGCTCATCGATACGGGGCTTGGCAAGGAGGAAGCGGAAACGCAGACGCCTGTCGGTACGCCGGTAGGCTTTGAGCCGGAATATACGGAGCTTGCGGGCGGGTATCTCGCCGGAAAGGGCTTCGATAACAAGTGCTCCGCCGCCGCGGTGCTTGCGGCGCTGTCGGAGCTTGATATGAGCACAATAAGCTGCGACATCTATTTTTCGATGTCCGCTCGCGAGGAGGTCGGACACCGCGCTGTGACAGCCGCGGCGTTCCGCATCCGACCGGATGCGGCGCTTGTGCTCGACGTGACCTTTGGTTTGGCGCCGGAGGGCAAAAAGCCCGGCGATTCCGATATGAAAGGCGGTCCTGCGGTCTCGCTTTCCGCGATGTTGGATAAGCCGCTTACCGATTTTATCCTTGACACGGCGAAGGAGGAGAGCATTCCCATCCAGACGGTGGTGGAGGCGACGGGCACCGGCACCCATGCGGACGAGCTCGTATACGCTGCGGGCGGAATCCCGACGGCGCTTATCGGGATCCCGATTTGGTTCATGCATACGGCGAATGAAATCCTGAATCTTGAAGATGTGGAAAGCGCCGCGCGTCTTGTGGCGGCGGTCATCCGGAGAAGATTCGGCGTGTCGCCGGAAAAAGGGAGGTGATGAGGATGAAAAGAACGGAACGGATGGAAACCCTTGCCCGTGCCGCAGCGCCGTCCGGCTGTGAGGCCGCCACGGCGGAAATCATAAAAGCGGAGCTCAGCGGGGTCTGCGACGAAATCACAACGGATAAGGTGGGCAATCTGATTGCGAGAATCGCTCCGAAAAAGGGAAAAGCGCAGGGACGCATTCTTCTTGCGGCGCATATGGACGAGCCCGGCTTTATGATCAAAAATATCGACGGGGATGGCCGTCTGCGGCTTTCTCTTCTCGGCAGTCTCGACACGCGCACGCTGTCCGGGCGCAGAGTGGCTCTCGTTTCCGGCGTGCGCGGCGTGGTTTCGGCAAAGCCGATTCACGCGCAGTCCGGCGACGAGCGTTCAAAGCCGACGCCTGCGGACAAGCTCTATATCGAGCTTGGCGCAAAGGACAAGGCGGAGGCGGAAACGCTTGTCCGCCTCGGGGACTACGGGACGTTCGAGCCAAAATTTACCCCTCTTGCAAACGGACTTTATGCCGGCAAGGCGCTCGGCGGACGCTCCATGTGCGCACTCCTCTGCGAGCTTGCGGAGAAAATCCGGGGAGAAGAGCTTGATACTGAGATAACGGATGAAATATTCTTTGTGTTTTCGGTCAAGCGGGAGATCGCCCGTGCGCAGTTCGCCATCGAAACCGCGGCGTATTCGGTCATGCCGGAAAAAGCGATTCTCTTTGACGCGGCGCCTGCCGCGGACTTCGGCGGCGCATCGGAAACGGTACGCGGCGCAAAGCTTGGCGACGGCGTTGTGATAGCGCCCGCCGATATGAAAACGATCTATGACCGCACGATGCTTAGAGAAGCGGTCGCCTGCTGTGAAAAAAACGGGATCCGGCATCAGTATCCTTCGAGCGCGGCGGGCGCCGGCGGAGAGGGCGGCACTGTCCATAAGACGGCGTCGGGGATCCGCACGCTTTCCCTCGGCATTCCAACGAGGAACCTGCATTCCGGCGCTGAAATCATCGGAACGGCGGATTATGAGGCGGCGCTTTCTCTCGGCTTTGAGCTTGTCCGCTCTCTTTCCCGCTGATAGCGGAAAGCATGGATACCGGAACGAGAATTTCCTGTCCCTGTAAGAGGATGGCATGCGAAAGACATGGAAACTGTCCCGCATGTGCGGAGCATCGCAGTTGCGGCCGTATGAGGAAAAACGCGTGCGGGAAAAAGGCTTGTTCGGGACAGGACGAGGATTACGAAATTACAGAATAACGGCGGTGTGCCGCATGGCGCCCGCAGGAAAGGATAAAAAACGATGTTTGCACAGCTTAAAAAATTTGTATATGCGCACGGCGTGTCCGGCGACGAGGAGAATATTTCCTCGGTGATCGCTTCGGATATCGCGCCGTATGTGGACAAGGTCTATACCGATGCGATGGGGAACCTGATCGCGTTCAAAAAAGGAAAGGGCGAGAATCCGAAAAAGCTGATGTTCGCCGCGCATATGGACGAAATCGGCTTTATGGTGAGCTTCATCGACGACAAGGGATATCTGCGCGTTTCCAAAATGGGCGGCATCAACTATAACGCCGCCGCGTTTTCCGAGGTGGAATTTGGGAACGGTACGCTCGGCGTGATCGTGCCGGAGGCGCGCACGGCGGCGAAGGACTTCCGTCCTGAGGTGTTTTACGTCGATATCGGTGCGAAGAGCAAAAAGGATGCGGAGCGCCGCGTGAGGATCGGCGATACCTGCCGTGTATCGCCGAAGCTCATCCACCTTGCGGGAAGCCGCGTGGCGGGACGTCCGATCGACGACAGAATCGGCTGTCTGATGCTTTTTGAGGCGGCAAAGACAGCGAAAAGCTTTGAAAACGACACCTATTTTGTGTTTACCGTGCAGGAGGAGGTCGGCGTGCGCGGCGCGAAAACCTCTGCGTTTTCCATCGCGCCCGACTGGGCGGTCGCCGCGGATATCGGCGGCTCCGGCGACGTTCCGAACTGCGCGCCGTTCGAGGTGGTGCTCGGAAAGGGGATCGCGATCAAGCTCAAAGACGGTATGGTCATTTGCCACAAGAAAATGGTCGAGACGATGAAGTCCGTCGCCGAAGCGGGAGACATCCCGTATCAGCTTGAAATTCTCGAATCCGGCGGCACGGACACTTGTATGTTACAGCAGGCGGCGGGCGGCTGCATCGCGGGCGCTTTGTCCATTCCGACGCGCTACGGCCACAGCGCTGTCGAGGTCGTGGATATGAACGACGTCGCGGGAGGCGTGAAAATTCTTGCGGGACTTTGTGAAACAAGGCTGGGCGAATGAAGTCTCCTTTGAAGCGTTGATCGCGTCGCCGTCGGATATCCCGGCGTGGCTGGCGCTTGTCATGCGGGTGTCGGACAACTGCTTGATATAACGGACGGAGACGTTGAAAAAGAATATTGGGAGAAAAACGGCTTATATGAGATCGGGGGACAGGATGGCGGGCGTTCTGCTGTTTTCGCCCGCTCGCCGTCTGCTTTCTTGGCGACGGATTCCGCTTTCCGCCGGTGCGGCGTAGCTTCCTCTTTGGTGGCAAAAATGTTGGCGCTGATGCCGGAGGGCGACATCGAGGTGACGACGTTCCGGGAGGACAACGGGAAAGGGACAGCGCCCCGGCGCTTTACAGGCGTTTCGGCTTTGTGCCTGCGGAGCTGTTTTTTGAGCTTGACTATCCTGTGCAGAGGTTTATGCTGCATAGGAGCTGAAAGGATAACATATGGAGTTTTCGGAAAAAATCATCAAAATATCCGCAGAAGCGGAGGCGGCGCTTGCTCCCGTTTTTGCGGAAATCGACGCGGTTGCCTATGACAATACGGCGCGTGTGCTGGAAAGCTACCGCCGCCACCGCGTGTCGGAGACGATGTTCGCCGGCACCACGGGATACGGCTACGGCGATACGGGGCGCGACATGATGGGGGAGATTTACGCCGACGTGTTCGGCGCGGAATCGGCGTTCGTGCGCCACAATATCGTCAACGGCACGCAGGCGATCTCCACCGTGCTGTTCGGGCTTCTGCGGCCGGGCGATGTTCTGCTTTCCGTGACGGGGCGCCCTTATGACACGCTTTCCGAGGTGATCGGAGACAAGACAAAGAACGGAGACGGCTCGCTTGCCGATTTCGGTATCGCTTATGACGAGGTTGCTCTCCTGCCCGATGGAAGCGTGGATTTTGCCGGTATCGAACGCAAGCTGCACGAGCTGCGCTCCCGCGTCAAGGTCGTCTTTATCCAGCGCTCGAAGGGATATGCGAGCCGTCCGACGCTTTCCTCGGAGGAGATCGGCCAAATTGCCGCTTTTTCAAAGGCGAGAAGCGACGCCTACGTCGTCGTGGACAACTGCTACGGCGAGTTCTGCGACAGAACGGAGCCGACGGCGCACGGTGCAGATATCGTCGTCGGGTCGCTCATCAAAAATCCGGGCGGCGGCATGGCGCAGACAGGCGGCTATGTGGCGGGTACGGCGCGCGCGGTCGAGCTTGCCGCGTATCGCCTGACGACGGTCGGCATCGGAACGGAATGCGGCGCCTCTCTCGGACAGACGCGCGATATCTGCAAGGGCTTTTTCTTCGCGCCGCACGTGGTGGCGCAGGCGAAAAAGACGGCGGCGTTCGCGGCCTATGTCATGGGGACGCTCGGATATGAAGTCGAACCGAGCTATGACGCGGTGCGCCACGACATCATTCAGACGGTGAAATTCGGGAATCCCGACGGGCTTTGCGCGTTTTGCCGCGGCATTCAATCCGGCTCGCCGGTCGACGCGTTCGTTACGCCGGAGCCGTGGGACATGCCCGGCTACGAGGACAAGGTCATTATGGCGGCCGGGACATTTGTGCAGGGCGCCTCCATCGAGCTTTCCGCCGACGGACCGCTGCGTCCGCCGTATACGGCGTATTTCCAAGGAGGACTCACGTATGAAAGCGGCAAATACGCGATCATGACGGCTGCGCAGGAGCTGCTTCGGATATGATGGAAAATGCGTCTGTTAGGGTTTTATCCGTGCGGGAACAGCCCTCTTTTGCCGCAGAAGCGATCTCTTATATCGCCTCGAAATGGGCAAGCGAGAAAAGCCGTCCCGTTTATGAGGACTGCATCGGGAGCTGTATCCGCAGCGCGTCGCCTCTGCCGCAGTGGTATCTGCTGACAGCGGGGGACACGGTCTGCGGCTGTGCGGGATTGATCCCGAACGATTTCATCAGCCGGATGGATCTGTTTCCGTGGCTGTGCGCGCTGTTTGTGGAGGAGCGCTTCCGCGGACATGCGCACGGCTCTCTCCTCATTGAAAAAGCGAAATCGGATGCTGCGGCGCGCGGTTATCGGAATCTGTATCTTGCCACCGATCATGTCGGGTATTATGAGCGGTACGGATTTTCCTATATCGGCACGGGCTATCATCCGTGGGGCGAATCGTCGCGGATTTACCGTGCCGAGCTGGATTTATAAAGGACGATGAAAACGATGATACATAAAATCGAAGAAAAAGACAGGGAATCATTTTTGTCGCTGACGCGGGCGTTTTACGCATCGCCGGTAGTGCTGCATCCGGTCCCGGAGGAATATCATATCGCCGTTTTTGAGGAAATGATGCGCTCGGACGTCTATGCGGAAGGGTATTTATTTGAATACGGGGGCGCTCCCGCCGGATATGCGCTTCTTGCGAAGACATTTTCGCATGAGGCGGGAGGGCTTGTCATTTGGATTGAGGAAATCTATACGGTGCCCGCGTTTCGCGGGAAAGGCCTCGGACGGGAATTTTTCGCGTTTCTCGACCGGGAATACGGTTCGACGGCAAAGCGGCTGCGTCTGGAGACGGAGCCGAGCAACAAAAGAGCGGAGGCGCTGTACCGCAGTCTCGGCTTTGATACGCTCGAATATCGGCAATTTTACAAAGAATCATAAAAATAAAGCAAAAAGGAAGTGTGACAAATGGTAAATGTAGACGCAATGGCAAGAGGCGTGCAGGAATACACCGATCCCGAAACGGGCGAGCGGTTCGACCTCCCGTATCGCGCTTATTTTCCGACGGGGTACGACGCGAAAGGGGAAAAACGCTATCCGATGCTGTTTTTCCTGCACGGGCACGGCGAATGCGGTACGGACAACGAACAGCAGATCCGCGTTCTGCATAAGGAAAACCGGCTGATCAATCTCATCATCGAGCGGGACGACTGCATCATCGTGGCGCCTCAGTGTCCCTGTAATATAAAATATGAATGGGTGCCGCTTGCCCACGCATGGTCGACAGGCTCCCGCGAGCTTACGGAAAAGCCGACGGCCGGACTTTCGGCTGCGATGGCGCTTTTGGATCGCTTTCTTGAGAGCGAGGCGGTGGATAGGAAACGGCTCTATGCGGCCGGGATCTCGATGGGCGGCTACGGCATGTGGGAGCTGATTACGCGCCGGCCGGAGCTCTTCGCCGCCGCCGTTCCGGTCTGCGGCGCTGGGATCCCGAGTCTTGCCTCCCGACTTACCGATATCGCGATCTGGGCGTTTCACGGCGCGGCGGATCCTACGGTCCCCGTGAGCGGCTCCCGCGACATGGCGGCGGCGATTGCAGCTGCGGGCGGCACGAAAATGCGCTATACCGAATATCCTGCCGTGGATCACAACTGCTGGATCCCCGCATATCGGGAGGAGGGTCTTGTCGATTGGCTTTTTGCGCAGTCTAAGCCGTAAACGCAATATATATGAGAAAAATGCACGGAATATTCGTGCATTTTTTTATTTTCGTTCGCTTTATTGCGACAAAATTTTGAGTGCATCGCGCGTATAATGGAAGCATATTCAAAGCAAAGGAAGTGGTCATATGACGGAAGAGATATACGGAGACGTGCTGTTTCTCATCAATTTCAGCATGGATTTCCTTTCTCTTTATATCGCCGGAAAAATCATGCATTTCAAAATGTCGGCGTGGCGCGTCATCCTCGGCGCTTCGGTAGGGGCGGTCTACGGCGTATGCTCGCTTCTTTTCGACCTCGGCGCGCTATTCAACAATGTGATTACGGTGCTTGTCATGGTGATGATGTGCGCCATCGCCTTCCGCTTCGGCAGCTTCCGCAACTTTGCCGCGACGGCAGCACTTTTCTGCGGCATCAGCATGCTCATCGGCGGGATCATGACCGCGGCTTTCACGAAGCTTGGAAAGTATCAGACCTACATTGAGATAGGCGGCAGCATCCATACGATATACGGAGACCTGCCGATATGGCTTTTTGCCGTTCTTGCCGCGATATCGGCGCTTGTTACGTGGGGGATCGGCAAGTTAATTAAGAGGAAGAGGGGAATCCGCAGCTGTGAAATCAAGCTCGGCTTCGGCGCCGCGGACACCGATTTCACCTGTCTTGTGGACAGCGGGAACCTGCTTACGGAGCCGATTTCCGGCACGCCCGTCATTTTTGTGAAGTCGGAGTCTGCGCGTTTCCTGCCGGATGACCTCCTGCTTGCGATGACGGACGGCGTGGCTTCTCTCGACATCAAAACCATCGGCAGACTGCGGCTGATTCCGTCGAGGACGGTTTCCGGAGACGGCGTGGTTGTCGCTGCGGTTCCCGACCGCTGCTATCTCCGATGCGGCGGCGAATATGAGCCGAAAAAGGCGCTTGTCGCGGTCGATTTTACCGGCGGGGATTTCGGCGGCTTTCCGGCGCTTGTGCCGGAGACGCTGCTTTGAACATCCGCGCCGGCCGAAATAAATCTGATAGAATCCGCCGCACGGCGGGGAACGGGGGATAGGTATGAGATTCCTGCTAAAAATCAAGCTCTTTTGGATGCGGCTGCTGCTGAAGCTCGGAATCCGAAAGGGGACGTATTACATAGGCGGCGCGGATACGCTTCCTCCGCCGCTTACCGCGGAGGAGGAAGCGGAGATCATCG
Organism: uncultured Eubacteriales bacterium; assembly: GCA_900552255.1. Classification (GTDB taxonomy): domain Bacteria; phylum Bacillota; class Clostridia; order Oscillospirales; family CAG-272; genus QALR01. The sequence continues at coordinate 10,644 of URZF01000030.1, forward strand.
CAAAACTCGACGACGGCGGCGGATACCGCCATGTTCTTGTGGAACGGAATCTCAGGCTTGTCGTTTATATCGCGAAAAAATTTGAGAATACCGGCGTCGGCATCGAGGACCTCATTTCCATCGGAACGATCGGGCTTATCAAGGCGGCGAACACATTCCGTCCCGACAAGAACATCAAGCTTGCGACCTATGCTTCGCGCTGTATCGAAAATGAAATCCTCATGTACATACGAAAGAGCGGGAATATCCGCTCCGAGCTTTCCTTTGACGAGCCGCTTTCCACCGATTGGGACGGCAACGAGCTGCTGCTTTCCGATGTGCTCGGCACCGAGGAAAACAGCGCCATGCGGGATATCGAGCTCGACGAGGAACGGAAGATCATTTATGAGGCCGTCGCCGGCCTTGCGCCGCGTGAGCGGGAGATCATCGAGCTGCGGTTCGGACTTGCCGGCGGCAGGGAAATGACGCAGAAGGAGGTCGCCGACGCGCTCGGCATCTCTCAATCCTACATTTCCCGCCTTGAAAAGAAGATCATCGACCGGCTGCGCGACGAGATCAAGGACAAAAAATAAAAAAAAACGGAAAA
>URZF01000031.1 GCA_900552255.1 uncultured Eubacteriales bacterium
AATAATACAATTATTTTACCTGAATCGCAATCTTTTGTCAATACTTTTTCACAATTCTCAATATTTTCTCCGTTACCGCACAATTTTCCGATCTCTAACATTCCGGATAGATAAGAAGCCATACAAAAGTCCGGGCGGCCGTGTAAGCGGCCGCCCGGACTTTTCCGATTTTTTGACGATAGCTTCCTCATATCGTTTCGATTTTGATGAGATTGGTCGATCCGGATTTGCCGTTCGTCGTGCCGCCGGTGATGACGATTTTATCTCCGCGGCCGAGATTCATAAATTTTTTCGCATAGCTCGTCGCATGGTAGAAAAGCACGTCCGTCGAGGTAAATTCCTCGGCCATGACCGGCGTCACGCCCCACGAAAGAGACAGCTTGCGCCAAACCTTTTCGCTCGTCGTCATGCCGATGATATCCGTTGGCGAACGGAACCGGGACACCATACGCGCGGTCATGCCCGACATCGTGCAAACCACGATGGCGCGCGCTCCGATATCGATCGCCATGCCGCAGGTCGCGTGGGAAATCGCGTCCGTCGTATTTTTGATGCGGAACTCGTTGGTGCGGAAGCGTTCCTCATACCGGATATTGCGTTCCGCCTCCTCCGCGATCTTTGACATCGTTTTCACCGTCAAAACGGGATATTTCCCCGCTGCGGTCTCACCGGAGAGCATGATCGCGCTCGTTCCGTCGTAAACGGCGTTGGCGACATCCGAGATCTCCGCGCGCGTCGGACGCGGATTGTGGATCATCGATTCGAGCATCTCCGTCGCGGTGATGACGCGCTTCCCGAGCAGGCGGCACTTGGTGATCAGATATTTCTGGATCGCAGGCAGCTCCTCAAACGGGATCTCCACGCCCATGTCGCCGCGCCCGATCATGATGCCGTCGCACGCTTCGCAGATCGACTCTATATTCTCAACGCCGGCGCGGTTTTCGATCTTGGCGATGACGTCGATGCCGTCGCCGCCGTTCTCACGCAGGAAGGTATTCAAATCGACGAGATTCTGCTTGACGGAAACAAAGGAAGCGGCGATAAAATCCACCCCGTTGCGGATACCGAACAAAAGATCGGACTTGTCCTGCTCGCTGAGATACGGTCCGCTCATGAGCTTTCCGGGGAAGCTCATGCTCTTGCGGTTTGAAAGCTCTCCTCCCGCGACAACGCGGCATACGGCCTCCGTCTCGGAAAGCTCCGTCACCTCAAAAATCACAAGCCCGTTGTTGACAAGGATCCTGTCGCCGGGCGCAAGATTCTCGCAAAGGCCCTTGTAATTGACGGAGACGCGGTGCTCGTCGCCCTCCACGCTCTCGGTCGTGAAAGTGAAAGCATCGCCGTCGGCAAGCGTGACCCTTCCCTCCTTGAACGTCCCGATCCGGTATTCCGGTCCTTTCGTATCCAGCATGATGGCGATCGGCAGTCCGAGCTTTTCCCTGACTCTTTTGACGGTATCGATTTTCTCCTGATGGTCCTCATGCGTACCGTGCGAAAAATTCAACCGCACCACATTCATGCCGGCAAGGCAAAGCTCGGTGAGCACCTCCTCCGAGGAGGAGGCGGGCCCGATCGTGCATACAATTTTGGTTTTTCTCATATAAGCTCCGTTCCGCCGCGATTTCCGGCGATAGTAGTATATCATATTCAGAGAATTTCTCCGAAAATCAGATCAATGTTTTTTCATTCCGTTTTTCAAGAAGATCCGCTTTTCTGCAAAGCAGTCCGTATACGATGCCGTATAAGACGGCCGAGGCGACAATTCCCCAGAAAACGTCGACGATCGAGTGCTGCTTGACGAGCACCGTCGAGGCCGAGACGAGCAGGGTGAGCAAAACGGCGACGATAGGCGCCGCCACCGTCTTTCGCAGCTTTTTGCAGTCAAAAACGCCGAACATGGCGGCGAATGAGCCGATGACGTGCATGCTCGGGCATACATTCGTATTTGTGTCGGCGGAATAGATCATACCGATCAGCGTAGTAAATATGTTTTCCCGTCCAAGTGATGAAAGATCCGGTCGCAGATCCTGACCGTTCGGATAGATGACATTGAAAATCAGCGTAAAGGAAAAGCCGAGAATCAGAAACCACATATAGCGCCGGAACGCGGGGCCATCGTAAAAAATCAGATAAAGCGCCGTACCCGCCAGAAAAAGATACCAAATATAATAAAAAATGATAAAATACTCGCAAAACGGGATGAGGTCGTCAAAAGGATGGTACATCACGTGATAGCCCTCCGTCGGGACGATCGCTTCCACAAGGAAAAAGCCGATAAGATAGATCACAAAATACAATGCCCACCAAATATGCCTGTGCGTGCTCAGAAATTTCTTCATATCCGCACCTCAACGGGAAACATAGGTGACAACGACCTTTTCTCCGCCGTAATACCGCAGGCTCGAAAGCAGCTTCGTCGCCGCCGTAAAGTACACGGCCACCCGTCCGCCGTCGTTCGGAAATACCGCGAAATACAAATCCTCCGTACCTTTTCCCGCCGAATAATCGAGGATCGTGCAGCCCGCCGAGGCTTCCGCATATTCCGCGTCTGCGGCCGGATAAATCCCGTCGTTTTCGCTGACTTTTGCGGAAAACACTTCCACGGCCTTATTGTAGCCGTTCACCCGATAAATATGAAGCTGCCCTTGATACACGATATAGGTATATTCGATTTTCGTAAGCTTCCACGTGACAAGCCACAGAATAAAGACAAGCAGAGGCAGGATCGCAATCAGCGGCGCCATCTTCCACACGACAAGAAACAGCGCGCAGTATAAGACCGAAAACGCCGCGTAAAGCAGCACAAATAAAAGTCTTTGCGTTTTGATCTTCCGGTCGGGTTTGCGCGTGACGGAAAACTCCGCATAATTCGAGCCTGCGTTCTCCTCTGCAAACGGGATTCCCTTCGGCCTTGCCATAAATAAACCTCCCTCCGGCGAAAAGCGCCGGACATCACTGTATTTTTTCGAGCAGCTCCGCACAGTCGCGCATGATAAATTCCGGCTTCACATCGCTTTTTTCCACATCGGAAAGCGTCGATTCCCCGCTCAGCACGAGCAAGGAATGGATGCCGGCGGCGACGCCGCACGCGATGTCCGTATACAGCCGGTCGCCGACGACAAGCGCCGTGCCGCAGCTCACCGCCGGATCCTTCTTTCGGATCCGCTCCACCGCCGCAAGCGGCATCTCGGGACGCGGCTTGCCGATATAACGGGGATTCTTCCCCGTCGCATTATAAATCATACCGCAGACGGAGCCGCAGTCCGGCACATAACCGTATTCCGTCGGACAGACAAAATCCGGATTGGCCGCGATATAAGGGATATCGAAAAGCGTCAGAAGCTTTGAAACGTCGTCGAGCTTCCGGTAGGTCAGCTCCGTGTCGTAGCCCATGACGACGCCGCCGATATCCTCCGAATAGACGTCACGCACGCGCACACCGGCACGCGCAAGCTCCGTCTTGAAGGATTCCGTACCGCAGACATAGAATTTCACGCCCGGATGGTTTTTCATGAGATAATCCGCCGTAGCCTGCGAAGAAGTGATGAAATCGTCATATTCGGCGGGAATGCCGAGCCGTTCCATCTTTGCGACATAATCCAAAACGCTTTTCGAGGAATTGTTGGTCATAAAAAGATAGGTTTTTCCCGCTTTCCGAATGGTCTCAAGAAGCGGTTTCGTGAACGGAAACAGCTCATCCCCGAGATAGAGCGTGCCGTCCATATCAAAGAGAAACAGCCTGATTTTGGTAAAATCCATAAATATACTTCCTAATTTTAGATAAATGAAAAAAGAGCCGCCGTGCTTTCCCGGTAAACGCTCGGCGGGCAGCCGCATTTCGAACGGAAAAGAGAGCTGAAATAAAACGGGCTTTCATAGCCGCAGCGGCGGGAAATCTCTCCGACCGAAAGGGCGGATTCCGTCAGCAAAAGGCGTGCCGCACGCAGGCGCTCCGAGATGATATATTCCCCCGGCGCCTCGCCGATCGTGGATTTGAACAGACGATAAAAACCGTCCTCGGACATGCCCATAATGTGAGCTAACTCCTCCACGGCAATCCCATGCCCGATGTTGTCTGCGATATAAGAAAAGACAGGGGCAAGCCTTGCAAATCGTTCCATGATCCTGCCGCTCTCGCCGCGCGGCGCACTGCGTCGCAGCACAGCGGCGCCCAGCCGGTATAAAAGCGCCTTGACGGAAAGCGCATGTTCAAGCCTTGTATTGGTAAATTCGCTGTCAAGCACGGTCTCATGAATCAAAAGGCAGATATCGTCCGGCGGTTCCGTCCCGCCGTCAAGGCGCGCCGGAAGCTCAAAAAGCGAAAAGATGCGCAGATTCCTAAAAATTCGGTAATCAGCCGCGACAAGGATAAGCTCACAACGCTCTGCCGTCGTGAGACGGAATGCCGTGTCGCACGGCACAAGCACCGTTCCGCCCTGCGGGCAGAATACCGCCTCCCCGTTCATTTCCATCCGAAATTCCCCATGCACAGCATAAAGGAAAAGTTCGAACGGCAGTTTTTCTCCCTCCAAAGCGCAATTTTCTCCGAGAATACGGCTGCCGACACGACAAAGCCGCACCTCGATCCGATTTTCCATCCAAGAAAAGCTGTCGTCCATCCACATTCCCTCCTCACCATGGCCGAAATAAATCGTCCTATCGGCTCTGTTTTACGGGTATGCCATTTTATATTAAATTAAGATTATTATAGCAATTCTCCTGTCCTTTGTCAACTCCATCACCGGAAAAGAGCCTCTGTTTTTTTACAAACAAAGGCTCTTTCGTCTAAATTCGTCCCGAAGCTTTGAGATAATAATAAAGCGCGATGCCGCCGGCGGCGAGAAGCGTCAGCAAAACGATGCCGAAAACCGCTCTTTTCACATTCATTTTTTCGGGCTTCGCATAGACAAGCCCCATTCGATAGGCGGCAGAGGAAACGGCGCCGAGCCAAAGCACGAGCAGCAGCGCCTCCGCCGGAAGCAGACAGAGATTTTTCAGCACGGTCGCCCAGCGAAGAAATGCGATATCCTTCCCGACTACGACCGTATAATACCATTTCATGATCAGAGGATTGACCACAAAATTGCAGAGGACCACCACGGCAAAGCGCGACAAGACGATGCGTCCGGCGGAGAGCTTCTGCCTGTATAGGAAGAGTCCGAAAAGGAACGCACTGAGCATCTCGACCACAATGAACGGGAAAAAGTAAGGTCCCTTCGGGAACAGAATCGCCCCGGCCGTATCGCTCACCGCACCGACGAGAAGTCCCATGAGCGGCCCGTAAATCATGGAGCCGACGGAATTGACAAGAAAATCAAGCCCGATATAGAGCGATTCCCCGACCGGAATGCTGAGCGATTTGACCGCTATCCGCAGCGCCGCAAAAAGCGCCGCCAAGATAAAGCTGTATAGATTTCGGAATTCCGCCGCCGCGCAGCGCCAATATCCGCGCGAAAAAGGAGACGCGAAAAGCGAAGTGTCTCTATTTTTCCCCGTCATCGTTTTTCCTCCTTCGGCAAATCCGCATACAGATACAGCGAGCCGCAGACGAACACGGGATTCCCGTATGCCCTCGCCATGTCAAGCGCCGCGTAAAGCGTCGGCGCGCTCTCGCCCAAAATCCCGTCCCCTGCCGCCGCAGCGGCAAGCGCCTCCGCGCCCATCGCCCGTTCGTTGTTTTGAACGGTGGTAAACACAAAATTCGTCACATCGGCGCGCGCCAGCATATGCAGGGAGCCGAGATAATCCTTATCCCGCATACACGCAAATACGACCGTGCGGGCTTTTCCCGGGAAATACCGGTCCATCGCGCGGATAAGAGCGGATATCCCGTCCGGATTGTGCGCGCCGTCGTAGATGACAGAGGGATTTTCCGCAAGCTTTTCAAAGCGCGCGGGATTTTTCGCATGCTCGATGCCGAACCGGATATGCTCGTCGGCAAGCCCCATCGCACGCGCACATTCGACGGCCGTGCAGGCGTTCTCGACCTGATGAGGTCCGCCGAGGCCGCAGACCATATCGCGAAGATCGCCATAGGAGAAGATTTCATAGATATCGCGAAAGCCCGTCACCACGGCCTCCTCCGGCACGACCAGCCGCGTGCCGCACTCCTCGGTACGTTTTTCAAGCTCGGAGAGCGCCTCGGCGGACTGCCGCGAAGCGACCGTGACGCCCGTCTCGCATTGCCTCTTGATAATCTTGCTTTTGGTTTTTGCGATCTCGGCGATCGTATTTCCGAGGTACTGCGTATGGTCGAGATCGATATGCGTGAGCACCGCCATGACGTTTTTCTCGATCACATTGGTCGCGTCGAATTCGCCGCCGAGGCCGGTTTCAAGAATCACATAATCGCATTTTCTTTCCGCAAAATAGCAGAACGCCGCCGCCGTCCAAATTTCAAACTGAGTGGGACGTTCGCCCATGCGGCGTTCTGTCTGCTCCGTCGCCGCTTCCATCCGAGACAGAAGCGCCGTGAGCGCTTCGTCCGTGATCTCCCTGCCGTTTACCGCGATGCGTTCGTTCACGCGAACGAGATTCGGCGAAATATATTTCCCTGCGCAGTATCCCGCATGGGTGAGCATCGCCTCCAAAAACTCGCAGACCGAGCCCTTGCCGTTGGTCCCGGCGACATGAATACAGCGCAGCTCCCTCTCCGGATGCCCGACGATATCCAAAAGAGCGGATATGCGCTCAAGCCCGAATCGCGGAACCGCCTGAAAGCCGTTCGCATAGGAGGTAAATTCCCGATTTTTTTCATATTTTCCGGCGTATTTCCGGATATATCCGCCGAGATACCGCGCCGTAAGCCACATGAAAAGAATCCTCACCGGCGTATTGACAAGCGTGGCAAGCGCCGACTTCCAGTCATAACCGAACATATACACAAAAATCGGGGACATTCCTCCGATATCGATGACAACGCCGATCAGAAGAAAACATAAAAGGATACGCAAGATACCGATTTTTTCCCTGCGGCAGAAGAAAATTCCCATCACGGCGCCGAAAAGGACCTTGCACAGCGTGATAAGCGGATTGATCCCCGTAAAAATCGCAGCGCCGATCAAATCCGCAACGCCGTAAGCAACACCGCTCCATATCGGGCCGTACAGCATGGCGACGACGGCGATCGGCAGAAAGCTGATTTCGATGCGGTAACTGCCGGTCTGCGGAAAGCCGAGCAGCCGGCAAAGCACGACGCTCATGGCGATCATGACCGCGGTCGTCGTCAGCCTTATAATGATGTTCCTCGATTTTGTCATAAAAAAAGCACCTCCGTCGGAACAGAGACGCGGTTCAACCATAAGAGCACGGCAAAGCGCCGCCGTTTCCGGCGGGAAAATACAAATGCGGCAGATGCTTTATCTCTGCCGCATAAGACTGATTGCCATGTCCTATGATAACAGCGGGATGCGACGGCAGCACAGCAACAAAATGTTTTCGTCCGGGAGTCAACTCCCCGTAATCCCGGCACTTTCAACTCGCTGGCGTCTACTCTGTTTCTTTATTCTATATGCCATTATAGCACATTCCCCGAAAAATACAAGATATTTCGCAAAAAAGAGGAGATTTCGGCAATCCGACGAAATCGTCCTGCCCGCCGCCGTCCTTTATGGCATGATTGTATAAAAAGGAGCTTGTCATGATCACAGCCGCCGACAACCGCCGCGGCAAATGCCGCCGGAACAAAAGCATTTTCCGAAGCTGTGAGAGAAGTTACGCGAACTCAACCGATATCATGCCGCGCGAACTGTCTCTGACGTGAACCTTGGCGATTTGAGAACACACTTAAAAAGGACACGGCAAATACCATGTCCTTTTTCCGCATCATTCTCGAATTTATCCCTTATTGACAAGCTCCCGCTGATAAAGAAGCCGCCCGCCGGAGAGCTTGCGGAAGCCTTCAAGCGCGGCGTCCGCCTCGGCGGAATTTGACTTAAACAACAGGACATACCGTCCGGCGCAGGCCACGACGAGCTTTTCCGAATTGTCACATGCCGCCCATTCGTAATGATTGTAATAATCCTCCGCGAGAAGCGCCGCCGCGTCCTGCGTATTCATTTCCAGCGCATAGAGCGTCTGTCCGTCGGAATCGATCGATCTCCGGTATACCACGGCATTTTTCACCGTTTCGTTAAAATCGGTGATGCTGAGTCCGAATATATAAGCGGAGCTGCTGTCAAGATGCTCGGCATATACGCCGTCGCGGTTCAGGTCAGCCTCCGTATACAGCTTATCTGCCAGCATATCGGCGCTCTCATATTCCGGCTCCGCCGTGCGTCCGCAGGACACGAACATAGCAAGAAGCGACGCGATAAGAAGCCCTAAAAGTGATTTTTTTAGCATAACGATTCTCCTCAAACAATGGTTTTGATCATAGTTTGAGCAAAAAACGCGCAATTATGCGTTCTTCCTCGTTATTTCGCCTCATACCACGAATCGCCCGACGAAATCTCGACGGTGAGCGGAACGGAAAGAGAAACCGCGTTTTCCATCTCCGCTTTCAGAAGACGCCCCACCTCGTCCGCACAGGATTTTGCGGATTCGACAATCAGCTCGTCATGCACCTGCAAAATCAGACGCGCGTCGTAGCCGCCCGACGTAAGCTTTTTCGCGGTATTCACCATGGCGAGCTTGATGATATCGGCGGCAGTGCCCTGTATAGGACTGTTCATCGCGACGCGCTCGCCGAACGAAACCTCCATTTTTTTGCCGGAGGAAAGCTCCGGAATATAACGCCGTCGGCCGAAATATGTCGTCACATAGCCGTCCCGCTTCGCGTCGTGCACGACGTCCTCAAGATACTGCCTGACCTTCGGATAAGCGCCGAGATAGCTGTCGATATACGCTCTCGCATCGGCGCGTGTGATATGAAGATCGGACGCCAGCGAAAAATCGCCCATACCGTAAAGGATGCCGAAATTGACCGCCTTTGCCTTCTTGCGAAGCTCAATGGTCACGTCCTTTTCCGAAACGCCGAACACCCGCATGGCAGTCGCAGTATGAATGTCATATCCGTCGCGGAACGCGGCGATCATCGCCTCGTCCCCCGAAATCGCGGCGAGGATCCGCAGCTCGATCTGAGAATAATCCGCGTCGATGAGCGTATAGGTTTCATCCTTCGCGACAAAAAATTTGCGCAGCTCCCGTCCAAGCTCCGTTTTCACGGGAATATTCTGCAAATTCGGCTCGATGGAGGAAAGCCTGCCCGTCGCGGTCAGCGCCTGCCGGAAAGAGGTATGAACGCGCCCGTTTTCGTCCGCGGCGGCGGAAAGCCCGTCGGCATATGTGCTCTTTAATTTCCCGACCTGACGGAAATCGAGAATATCGCCGATCATCGGATGATACGGGCGGAGCTTTTCGAGGATATCCGCGCTTGTGGAATATCCGCTCTTCGTCTTTTTCGCATGCGGGAAGCCCATGCGCTCGAACAAAACCGCGCCGAGCTGCTTCGGCGAATTGATGTTGAACTCCATGCCCGCCTGCATATAAATGCGCTCGGCATATTCGCTCTGCATGGCGCCGAGCTTCTCCGAAAAGGCGAGAAGCGCCGGAACATCGACCGTAAAGCCCTCTCTTTCAATTTCAAAGAGCACACGGCAGAGCGGAAACTCGATCTTCCGATAAAGCTCCGCCTGCTCCGTTTCTTTGAGAATCACGGAAAATTCCTCATACAGACGCATCGTATCATATGCCCGCTCGGCAAGGGATGCCGCCGTCCCGCCGAACATGCGCTGCGTCAGCTTGTCAAACGAAAAATCATTGTCGGACACCGCGGCGATGTAGGCCATCAGCATGATGTCGTCCGTGCAGGCGGAAAATCGGATGTCCATGGCGGACAGCGCGTGCAAGGCCGACTTTTCATCGTAAACGACGAACGCATATTCTCCGTCGAGATATCGTCTCAGAGACGCGATTCCCTTCACAATGAAAATTTCCTCCGCCGCAACGGCCGCCTCGTCCTGCTCAAAATCGAAGGCGACCGCATATTTTTTTCCGGGGTCGAGCTTCATCTCCTCCGCAAGCACCGCGCGCGAATCGACCTTTACCGGTTCCTCACCGGCCACCTCGTCAAGTCCCATCTTTTTGAGAAAGCCGAAAAACTCAAGGCGCGCAAACAACGCGGCAAGCTCCCTTTTGTGCGGTCCGCAGTAAGCAGTATCCGCAAGGGAAAGGGCAAGCGGGACATCCCGCTTGATGCGCGCCAAAAACTGCGAATCATATGCGGACTGCTTTCCCGCCGCAAGCTTGGAAAGCACACCCGCCGCAAGCGGCTTTGCTTCCAGCCCATCATATAGAGCATCGAGACTTCCGTACTCTGCTATGAGCTTCAGCGCGGTTTTCTCTCCGACGCCGGGCACGCCGGGAATGTTGTCCGAGCTGTCCCCCATCAGAGCCTTCACATCCACGAATTGAGACGGAGAAATGCCGTACTTTTCTCGAAAGGCCGCCTCGTCAAACAGAACCGGCTCCGCATTGGTCGCAAGCACGACGTTTGTACGCTCCGAAATCAGCTGAAGAGAATCCTTGTCGCCGGTTGCGATATACGTCATGACGCCCTCCGACTCCGCCATGGAGGCAAGCGTCCCGATGATGTCGTCCGCTTCAAAGCCCCCCATTTCGATGACTGCGGCGCCCATCGCGCGCATGCAGTCCTTGGCAGGCTCCAGCTGACAGGCCAGCTCCTCCGGCATACCGTGCCGGTTCGCCTTATAGGCTTCGGAGAACGCATGGCGGAACGTCGGCGCACGCATGTCGAAGGCGACGGCAAAATAATCCGGTGTATAAGCTTCAAGATGCCTGTTTACTATATTCACCATCCCATATATGGCGTTGGTAAACAGACCGTCCTTGGTTTTCAGAGGGCGGATCCCGTAAAAGGCGCGGTTGAGTATGGAATTTCCGTCGACGACGAGCAATTTTTTCAACTACGGGATCCCGACCATCGGCATTCCCGGCACCATCGACAACGACATCACCTCTACCGACTATACCGTCGGCTTC
>URZF01000032.1 GCA_900552255.1 uncultured Eubacteriales bacterium
GTTTCTGCTGTATTAAGATTCTTCGTTGTGCTGCCACCAATAGCCGCATTAACTGTAATCAAAGCAATGATTACAACTACGATACCTAATATAATTTTCTTTAACCTATGAGTATCCATGATAACTCCCTCCTCCGAAACAATTATGCGATTTTTTATTGACTTTTCCGTCTTTTTGCTGTATACTTTTCACCATGAGGTAACAATGTTAACCGATGTTAAATCTTATAGGAGAAGCTGCGATGATATCGGAAAAAATGAAAGCCCTCGGCATGAAAAAATCCGTCATTCGGGAAATATTTGAATATGCGAAAGCAAGAAAAGCGGAAATCGGCGCGGACAAGGTGTTCGATTACAGCATCGGCAATCCGAGCGTTCCCGCGCCCGACATCGTAAAGGAAACGCTGCTCGGCCTGCTTTCGGAAACGGATCCCGTCGCGCTGCACGGATACACCTCCGCGCAGGGAGATCTCGGCGTGCGCACTGCGATCGCGGAGTATATCCGCAAAACCTATGACGCGCCGGCAGATGCTTCTCTTATCTATCTTACGGCGGGCGCCGCCGCGGCGCTCACCATATCGCTCCATGCGCTCCTTGCGGACGGCGCGGACGAGGAGGTCATCGTTTTCGCCCCGTTTTTTCCGGAGTACAGAGTCTTTGTGGAAAAGGCGGGCGGCACGCTCGTTCCGGTCCTTTGCTCGGAGGGCGACTTTCAAATCGATTTCGACAGATTTGAGAAATCCCTCACCCCGAAAACCAAGGCCGTCATCATCAATTCTCCGAACAATCCCACCGGCGTCGTGCTGTCGGAGGCGACGATCGTGCGGCTGTGCGATATCCTGCGCGCCGCCGAAAAAAAATACGGACACGAAATCTTTCTCCTCTCCGACGAGCCGTACCGCGAGCTGACCTACGGCGGGATCGAGGTGCCGTATCCGACCAAGTATTACGACAATACCATCGTCTGTTACTCCTTCAGCAAATCGCTCTCTCTGCCGGGCGAGCGGATCGGATATATTTTGGTGTCCCCAAAAGCGGAAAACGCCGGTCAAATATACGCCGCCGTACTGGGCGCGGGACGCGCGCTCGGCTTCGTATGCGCGCCGAGCCTCTTCCAATATATGATCCCCGCCTGTCTCGGCAAAACGTCGGACATCTCCGTATACGAACGCAACCGCACGCTGCTCTACGGTGCGCTTACCTCCTACGGCTATACCTGCGCGGCGCCGGACGGTGCCTTTTATCTGTTCGTAAAGGCGCTGGAGCCAGACGCTTACCGATTCTGCGAGACCGCAAAAAAATATGAGCTTCTGCTTGTGCCGAGCGACGATTTCGGATATCCCGGCTATGTCAGGATCGCTTACTGCGTCACAACGGAGCAGATCGAAAGCTCGCTTCCCGCGTTCCGGGCGCTCGCCGACGAATATCATCAAAAAAAGAGGTAACTATGGATAAACTGATCAAAGCGAGAGAAGAAATCTCATCGATAGACCGAGAAATGGCGGCGCTTTTCGTCCGCAGAATGAATGCGGTGCGTGACGTGTCGGAATATAAATCGGAGCACGGACTGCCGATTTACGACGCCGCCCGGGAGGAATCGCTTCTCGCCGCGAACGCCGCGCTTGTCGAGAATGATGAGCTGCGCGGCTATTATGTGGAATTTCTGCGCGATACCATGAAAATATCGAGACGCTTTCAGGAAAAGCTCACGGAAGGCATGAGAGTGGCTTTCTGCGGCGTGGAGGGGGCGTTCGCCTCGATTGCCGCAGCGAAAATCTTCCGTCAAGCGGCGCGCGTCCCATATCCGGATTTCAAGAGCGCCTATGCCGCCGTGGTGGAGGGCGAATGCGACTGCGCCGTCCTGCCGATCGAAAACAGCACGGCCGGCGAGGTCGGACAGGTGATGGACATGATGTTTTCCGGCTCCCTTTACGTCAGCGGCATATACGATCTTTTCGTATCCCATCATTTGATGGCGGTTCCGGGAACGAAGCTCTCCGACATCACGGAGGTCATCAGTCATCCGCAGGCTCTCTCACAATGCGCGCATTACATCCGGAAGCACGGTTTCCGTCAAACGCAGTTTGAAAATACGGCGCTTGCCGCCAAATTCGTGGCGGAGAAAAAAGCGCCCCATCTCGCCGCCATCGCAAGCGAGGAGACCGCCGCGCTCTACGGTCTTGAGATTCTGGAAAGCAACATCAACGAAACCAATATCAACACCACCCGTTTCGCGGTGCTGACACGCGCCGCCGCAACCGACGGAAACGCATCCGGTAAGCACTCCATTCTGATGTTCACCGTGCGCAACGAAGCGGGATCCCTTGCGCAGGCCATCAACATTATCGGCAAATACGGCTTCAACATGCGGTGCCTGAGAAGCCGTCCGATGAAGGAGCTGCTTTGGCAATACTATTTTTATGTAGAGGCCGAAGGAGACTTCGGCAGTGAGAATGGCAAGGAAATGATGTCGGAGCTCACCGGCTGCTGCGATAAGCTGCGGATGCTCGGAAGCTTCCGATACCCGGCGGAGCTGCACTGAATCGTAAAATCAAAACGGAGGAACTTATGACGCTTTCCATGAATTTAGGCGAAAATAGCTATGATATCGTCGTCAAGCGCGGCGCTCTGCGCGAGGCCGCCGGTTACTTAAAGCTCGACCGCCGTGTTCTCATCGTGACGGACGACGGCGTCCCCGCCGCCTATTCCGACACAATAGCCGAAGCATGCAAATATCCCACAAAAGTATCCGTCCCCGCCGGCGAGGGGAGCAAGAGCTTCCCAACGTTCGAGCGGCTGTGCCGCGTCATGCTGGAAAAGGGATTTACCCGCACCGACGCCGTCGTCGCCGTCGGCGGAGGCGTGGTCGGAGACCTCGCCGGCTTTGCGGCGGCTTCTTATATGCGCGGCATCGATTTTTACAACATCCCGACGACGTTTCTCTCGCAGGTGGATTCCTCGATCGGCGGCAAGACCGCGATCAATTTGGAGGGGGTCAAAAACATCATCGGTGCTTTTTATCAGCCGAAAAAGGTTCTGATCGATCCGGATGTCCTTCGGACGCTGCCGCGGCGCCAGCTTTCGAGCGGACTCGCCGAATCCGTCAAGATGGCGGCGACCTTCGACAAGGAATTATTTGAGACGATCGAGCGCGGCGATATCGAAGAAAATCTCGACACCGTCATTGAAAAGTCCCTCGCTATCAAGAAATACGTCGTCGAGCACGACGAAAAGGAAGCGGGGCTGCGCCGCGTCCTCAACTTCGGTCATACCATCGGCCACGGAATCGAAAGCTGTGAGGGACTTCACGGTCTCTACCACGGCGAATGCGTCGCGCTCGGCATGCTTCCGATGTGCAGCGATACCGTCCGCGAGAGACTCATCGGCATCTACGAAAAAATCGGACTCCCGACCGCGCTCGACTTCGAGCCGGAGCGCGTGTTCGAGGCAGTCACCCATGACAAGAAGCTCGACGGCAGTCTCATCCATCTCGTATTCGTTCCGGAAATCGGAACGTATGAGATGAAAAAGATGTCGCTTTCCGACTTCCACACCATGATAAAGGGGGCGTTCTCCTCATGAAAAATACCTTTGGCGAAAGCGTTTCCGTCACCCTTTTCGGGGAAAGCCACGGAAGCGCGGTCGGCGCCGTCCTCGACGGACTGGCGCCCGGCATCCCGGTCGACGAAGCCTTTATCGCGCACCAAATGGCCCTTAGAAGCTCGCTCTCTTCCCTGTCTACCGCAAGACGCGAAAGCGATACCGTCGCCATTTTGAGCGGCGTGCTCGGCGGAAAAACGACCGGCACGCCGATCGCATTTGTCATCCAAAATTCGGATACCCACAGCGCCGATTATGAAACGATGAAATCCGTGGCAAGGCCGGGACATGCCGACTACACGGCATACTGCAAATATCACGGCTTTTCCGATCCGCGCGGCGGCGGACATTTTTCCGGACGCATCACGGCGGGACTGGTCGCGGCGGGAGCCGTCGCCATCACCGCGCTCGCCGGACGCGGCATCCGTATCGGCACGCATATCAAAAGATGCGCCCGCATATCCGACAGAGAATTTCAGAACATCGACAGAGATATCGAAACGCTCGCGAATCTGCCGTTTGCTGTCCTCGACGAAAGCCGTGCGGAAAGCATGAAGGAAGCTATCGCCTCCGCAAAACAGGACGGGGACAGCGTCGGCGGCGTCTTGGAAACCGCCGTGACAGGACTTCCCGCCGGCGTTGGCGAGCCGTGGTTCGATACGCTGGAGGGCGTGCTCTCTCATGCGCTGTTCTCCATTCCCGCCGTAAAGGGAATCGAGTTCGGCGACGGCTTTTCGCTCGCCGAGCTGCGCGGCAGCGAGGCAAACGACAGTTTCCGCTCGGAAAACGGCGTTATCAAAACGGAGACCAATCGGTGCGGAGGCATCCTCGGCGGCATTTCAGACGGTATGCCGCTTCTCTTCCGCTTGGCCGTCAAGCCCACGCCCTCGATTTATAAAACGCAGAATACCGTCGATTTCATCAAAAAAGAAAACACGGAGCTTCTGATCCACGGCAGACATGATCCTGCGGTCATACACCGCGCGCGCGTCGTCGTCGACAGCGTGACGGCGCTCGTACTGTGCGACCTGCTCGCTCTTCGCTTCGGCACGGATTATCTGCGGGCAGACGACAAAGGAGCGGACATATGAAATACGGACTCATCGGAGAACGCCTTCCTCACAGCTTTTCCAAGGAAATCCATGCAAAAATCGCATCCTATGAATATGAGCTGCATGAAATTCAAAAGGATCAGCTTGCCGGTTTCATGCAAACGCACGATTTTTTGGGCATTAACGTGACGATTCCCTATAAAGAGGCGGTTATTCCCTTTCTTTCTGAAATCGACGATACCGCAAAGCGGATCGGCGCGGTCAATACCGTGGTCAACCGAAACGGAAAGCTTTTCGGATACAATACGGATGCTTACGGAATGCGGGCGCTGATCTTTAAAACAGGACTTGATTTTAAGGGCGCAAAGGTTCTGATTCTCGGGACGGGCGGCACCTCTCACACAGCACACGCCGTGGCGGAATCGCTCGGAGCAAAGACCGTCGTCACCGTCGGCAGAACGGCCAAAAACGGCGCCCTCACCTATGAAGAGGCATACCGGTCGCATGCGGACGCGGATTTTATCATCAATACGACGCCGTGCGGCATGTACCCTTATCCCGACGGGAAAGACGGCATGGCAGGAATTCCTGTCGATCTCTCCCAATTTATAAGTCTGCGCGGGGTGATCGACGCCGTCTTTAATCCTCTGCGGACAAACCTTGTCTTGGAAGCGGCAGAGCGCGGGATTCCCGCAGGCGGCGGGCTTTATATGCTCGTCGCACAGGCAGTCGCCGCGGCGGAGATCTTCACGGGAACGGCATATGATGCCGAAATCCTCGATAAAGTATATCACGAAATCCGTGCAGAAAAGGAAAATATCGTGCTAACCGGCATGCCCGGAAGCGGAAAAACGACCGTCGGACAATATCTCGCAAACGCGCTCGAACGGCGCTTTTACGACACGGATGCAGAAATCGTGAAAAAGACCGGGAAGGAAATTCCCTCGCTCTTCGCGGAAATCGGAAGCGACGGCTTCCGCGCGCTCGAAGCGGAAGTCATTGCAGAGCTCTCCGGTCACGTCACCGGAGCGGTGATCGCCACCGGCGGCGGCGCCGTTCTGCGCGACGACAACGTCCGCGCGCTGAAACGAACCGGAAGACTCTACTTTCTGAACCGCTCGCTCGACAAAATCGAGCCGACCGCCGACCGTCCGCTCGCACTTGACCGCGCGGCGCTCGAAGCGCGCTTCCGTGAGCGATACGAGCGATACCTTGCGATCTGTGATATTGAAATCATGACCGACGAAAACATATATCACACCGCCGATTCCATCAAGGAGGATTTTTATCATGAAGATTCTTGTCATAAACGGCCCTAATCTCAATCTGCTCGGCATCCGGGAGCCCGCCGTATACGGACATGAAACCTATGACGGCCTGATTCGGAAAATATCGGAGCACGCTAAAATCCAAAAAATCGACGTATCGTTTGTCCAATCGAATCACGAGGGCGACCTTGTGGACGCGATCCAGTCCGCATATGAAAAATTCGACGGCATCGTCATCAATCCCGGCGCATATACGCACACCAGCATCGCCTTGCTCGACGCGGTAAAGGCAGTAGGCGTCCCGACCGTGGAAGTCCACATCTCCGATGTAAACGCCCGCGAGGAGTTTCGCAGAACAAGCTATATCCGCGCCGCGTGTGTTCTGACGATATCGGGACACGGCACCGACGGATATCTTGAAGCGCTGGATTATTTGACCGAAACGGAGGCGCCGCCCGTATGAAAATCCGTATAGAGCCGTCCCGTCTGCACGGCATGATTGAAGCGCCGCCGTCCAAAAGCATGGCGCACCGCTTGCTGATCTGCGGCGGACTTGCAGAGGGGACAAGCGTCATTCACGGGATCTCGGATTCCGACGACGTCAAAGCGACCCTCGACTGCCTTTCCGCCATCGGCGCCGCTTATCAAAAAAACGGAAGCACGGCAGAAATCACCGGAACGGATATCCGAACAGTTCTCCCCGAAGCCTGTCTTGACTGCCACGAAAGCGGCAGCACCCTGCGCTTCTTTATCCCGCTCTGTCTCATGAGCGGTCAAAAAATCACCCTTACCGGCACCGAAAAGCTGCTGTCCCGGCCGCTGGACGTATACGAGACCATCTGCAAGGAGCAAGGACTGCATTATCTTCACGGTCCCGATTCCGTAGAGGTCTGCGGCAGACTTTCCTCCGGAGAGTATAAAATCCCGGGCAACATCAGCAGTCAATTTATCAGCGGACTTCTTTTCGCGCTTCCCCTATGTGACGGCGACAGCATGATTTCCATTATCCCGCCGATCGAGAGCCGCTCTTATCTCGAGCTGACCATGGAAGCGCTCGCCGCATTCGGCGTCAATGTATGCTGGACAGACGACAAAACGATTCTAATCCGCGGAAATCAGCACTACAAGCCGGCAAACGTCACAGTGGAAGGCGATTATTCCAATGCCGCGTTCTTTGCGGCCTTGAAGCTCTTCGGGGCGGATATCGAAATCACCGGACTTTCAGAGCAAAGCCGTCAGGGCGACAAGGCCTATCTCAAATTTTATGAAATGCTGGAAAAAGGAACGCCGACGATCCATATCGGCGACTGTCCCGACCTTGGACCCGTGCTGATGGCGGTCGCTGCGGCGAAAAACGGCGCCGTGTTCCGCGAGACGCGGCGGCTCAAAATCAAGGAAAGCGACAGGGGCGCTGCCATGGCGGAGGAGCTTGCCAAATTCGACGTGTCCGTGACCGTGCATGAGGATTCCATCGTGGTTTATCCCGTGAATTTTCACGCGCCGAAAGAAATCCTGCACGGACATAACGATCATAGGATTGTGATGGCGCTCTCCACCCTGCTCACCATCACCGGCGGCGAAATCGACGGGGCTGAGGCCGTTCGGAAAAGCCTGCCGGAATATTTTGAACTCTTAAAATCCCTCGGCGCGGAGGTGACCGAATATGAAGCTTGACACCAGTAAAAAAATTCTGATCGTCGGCATGGGGTTGCTCGGCGGAAGCTATGCAAAAGCGCTCACCAAAAAAGGCTTCCATGTTTCGGCAATTACCCGAAGCCAAAAATCGATCGATTACGCGCTCTCCGAGGGCATGATCGAATGCGGCGCGGCAAAAATCGATTCCGAGCTGATCGGTAACGCCGATATCGTCGTCTTCGCCCTATATCCGCATGTTTTCATCGATTGGATCCGCGAAAATCAGCAGTATTTTAAATCCGGCGCGGTCATCACCGACGTCACCGGCGTCAAGGGCTGTATTGTCGAAACGATACAGAATATGCTTCGCCCCGATGTGGAATTTATCGCGGCACATCCCATGGCGGGACGCGAGGTATCCGGCGTTGAAAACAGCGACGACGCGATCTTCCGCGGCGCCAATTATGTCGTGACGCCCTCCGAAAAAAACACGCCGGAAGCGGTCGCTCTGTGCGAGGAGCTCGGCCGCACGCTCGGCTTTGCCAAGATCGCGACGCTTTCTCCCGCGGAGCACGACGAGATCATCGCCTTTGTCTCCCAGCTTACTCACTGTATCGCGATTTCCCTCATGACCTGCCAAAAGACAGAACATCTCGAGGATTATACGGGCGATTCCTTCCGGGATCTGACGAGAATTGCAAGGCTCAACGATGAAATGTGGAGCGAGCTGTTCCTGCTCAACAAAAACGCGCTGCTCCATCAGATGAGTCTGTTTGAGAAAGAGCTTGACCGGCTTCGCTCGATGCTGGAAAGCGACGATACGGAGGGACTCCGTGAAATGATGAAATATTCTACGAGCAGGCGCGCCCTGTTCGATAAGAAATCATAAAAAAGATAAGGATGGTATATGTTTTATGAATATGGATTTTATACGCAAGCTGCCGATTCCGAAGGAAATCAAGGAGCAATACCCGATCACAGAGGAGCTTGCCCGGCTGAAAGCGGAAAGAGACATCGAAATCAAAAAGATTTTCAGCGGAGAATCCGACAAATTTCTGCTTGTCATCGGTCCCTGCTCCGCGGATTCCGAGGACAGCGTTCTCGACTACATTTCGAGACTGCGCGGCGTGCAGGAAAAGGTCAAGGACAAAATCATGATCGTCCCGCGTATCTACACCGGAAAGCCCCGCACGACCGGCGACGGCTATAAGGGCATGCTCCATCAGCCGAATCCGAATGAAAAGCCGGATCTTATCAAGGGGATCATCGCGATCCGCGAGCTTCATATGCGCGCGCTGCGGGAGACCGGCTTCTCCTGTGCCGATGAAATGCTCTATCCCGAAAATCACCGTTATCTCAACGACCTGCTCTCCTATGTCGCGGTCGGCGCGCGTTCCGTTGAGGATCAGCAGCACAGGCTCACCGCGAGCGGACTTGACATTCCGGTCGGCATGAAAAACCCGACAAGCGGCGATATTTCCGTCATGATGAACTCGATCACGGCGGCGCAGCATTCCCATGCGTTCATTTACAGAGGCTGGGAGGTCCAAAGCCAAGGCAATCCGTATGCACACGCAATCCTGCGCGGCTATGTGGACGAGCGCGGCAACTCGTTTCCGAACTATCATTATGAGGATCTTCTGCGTTTGGCCGAGACCTATGCGGAAAAAAATCTCCAAAACAAAGCGGTGGTCATCGATACCAACCATTCCAATTCCGGCAAAAAATACATCGAGCAAATCCGGATCGCAAAGGAAATCCTCCACAGCTGCCGCCACAATGCGGAAATCAAAAAAATCGTCAAGGGGCTCATGATCGAAAGCTATATCGAGGACGGCTGTCAAAAGATCGGAGACGGCGTCTACGGGAAGTCCATCACAGACCCCTGTCTCGGATGGGAAAAGTCCGAGCGGCTCATTTACGATCTGGCCGACCAGCTTTGATCGCAAAAAAACACGCGGATAATTTATCCGCGTGTTTTTTCAGTTATTTTCTTTTTCAAATTCTTTGGCAAGCTTCGTCGAAAGCACGGCAAGCGAGCATGCCATATTTTCGTTTTTGAGAATCACGGAATCCGGAACATCGAGGTGTACGGGCGCAAAGTTCCAAACCGCAAGGATACCGACATCCAGCAGCGCGTCGCACGCTTCCCTCGCGCGAGCCGCCGGCACCGTGATAATGCCGATATGGACCTTCTTTTCACGGCAGAAATCGCCGAGCTTTTCCATCCCGTATATCGGCTTTCCGCTTTCCGTAAGCCCCGATTTTTTCGGATCGACGTCAAATGCGGCAAGAATGTTGAGTCCGTAGCGAGAAAAGCCCTCGTATCCGAGAAGCGCGCAGCCAAGCCGGCCGGCGCCAATGATAACGGCGTTGTTTGCATTGTCATAGCCGAGATATTTCTCAATTTCCGATTTCAGCTCTTCGACATTATATCCGATCTTCGGCTTTCCCGAAGAGCAGACCGAGGCCAAGTCCTTTCTCACCTGAACCTCGCCGAAGCCGAGCGCCGAAGCAAGCGAAGTTGCCGAAATGAACTCCGTATCGCCAGTCATCAGCTTCAAATAATCCAAATAGATCGGAAGCCGCTGAATCGTCGCTATGGATATTTCATTTTGAGCCATGATTGCCCTCCTTTTTATTGACGGCCGTCACGCGGTATTTTAAAAAGCCTCTCAAAATACCCGATGATAAAATCATAGACGCTTTTTACCTCCCGCGTATCTTCTTTGTTTTCATGATAGGTGATCACAATGTCCCTTTTACATTCCGGGCTGGAAAGCCCAAGCAGATTGACATCGGGCGAATCCATCTCGCCCCATGTGTATTCCGGCCAAAAGCCGATGCCGGCGCCGGCGGCAATCAGATTCTTCACCGCATTCTGATTGTCGCTTTCAAACACGATTTTCGGCGAAAATCCCGCCTCACGGCAGAATTTATCGCATATCGTGCGAAAATGCTTCACACCGGCAAGGCTGATGAACTCCTCCTCCGACACCTCGGAAAGATCGATCCTGCGATGACCTGCATACTTCCCGACAGCCGGAACCGCGAGATAGATTCGTTCCGTAAAGATACGGGAGGTGCCGCTCTCCCCTTTATGGCATAATTCCGTGCCGACGTCGATATCATACGGCATTTTTTCGGAATCATTCTGAACAATTTTGAAATTGACGTTTCGATGCTGCTTTCGATATTGGATGATACACTCCGTCATGACCGTCGAGGCTGCGTTCAAATTGATGTGAACCGTTTCTCTCTCAAGCGCGGCAAGCGTTTCCAGCTCATGCGGAAGGCTGTCAAGCTGACGGAGAAGCGGTGCCAGCTGCTCCTTCAAATAGCGTCCGTATTCCGTCAGAATGATATTTCTGCCATATAAAAAAAAAAGCGGATATCACGGTGGTATGCAAAGATATGCCTGCAGGTGAAAATGTA
>URZF01000033.1 GCA_900552255.1 uncultured Eubacteriales bacterium
CAAATATAACGGAATCTCAAATAATTTCCACAACAGTTCAGTCGAACTGTTGCATTTGACAGTCCCCTCACGGTGGACTACTATATTCTTATGAACACTTTCTAAAAAATAGCCATAAAAGGAGAAATGCCCTATGATGATCCACAAGATTGAACCGCATAAATATGTTGGAGGTGCCGCATATCAGCAAAAAAGAACATTTGATCAATGAGGAAATCACCGTGCCGGAGGTGAGACTTGTCGGCGAGGACGGAGAGCAGCTCGGGATCGTCTCCATCGACACCGCGCAGAATCTGTCCATTGACAAGGGACTTGATCTCGTCATGATCGCGCCGAAGGCGGCGCCGCCTGTGTGCCGGATCATGGATTACGGGAAATTCCGATTTGAGCAGGATAAGCGTGAAAAGGAAGCGAAGAAGAAGCAGCAGACGGTCGAAATCAAGGAAATCCAGCTCTCCTGCAGCATCGGCGACCACGATTTCCAGACCAAGCTGAATCATGCTTTCCGCTTTCTCAAGGATGGCAACAAGGTCAAGGTCTGCGTGAGATTCAAGGGACGTGAAATGCGTCATACGGAAATCGGCATGGATGTTATCATGCGGTTTGCCGAGGCCGCGTCGGAATGTGCGCAGATCGATAAAAAGCCTGTTTTGGAAGGCCGCAACCTCACGTTGTTCTTATCGCCCGTCAAGCAGTAAAGCATGTATGAGACATTTTGCGGTCTCTGAAATAATTCGAAAGGATGAATACAGAAAATGGGAAAAATCAAGTCACATAAGGCTACAGCCAAAAGATTTTCGGTTACGAAAAACGGAAAAGTAAAAATGAACAGCTCGAACCGCCGTCATAAGCTCGGAATCAAAACGCCGAAGCGCAAGAGACAGCTTCGCCGCAACGCATATCTGAGCAAATCGTTCGAGTCTACCGTAAAGACTCTCATTCCCAACAAATAATCACGGTAAACTGAGAGAGGAGAATAAAGAAGATGGCAAGAGTAAAAGGCGCGATGATGACGCGCAAGAGAAGAAATAAAACCCTGAAGCTCGCAAAGGGCTACTGGGGTGCCAAGAGCAAGCATTTCAAGATGGCGAAGCAGGCCGTGATGAAGAGCGGCAACTACGCTTTCGCCGGACGCAAGATGAAAAAGAGAGATTTCCGTTCTCTTTGGATTACCAGAATTTCCGCGCAGGCAAAGGTCAACGGCATCAATTATTCGAGATTTATGTGCGGGCTGAAGAAGGCCGGCATCACGCTCAATCGCAAGATGCTTGCGGAGCTTGCGGTAAACGACAAGGAAGCTTTTGCGTCTCTTTGCGAGACCGCAAAGGCAGCATTGTAATAGGTATTTGAAAACCCAAAGCGAAACCCGCTTTGGGTTTTGTATTAAAAAGTATGTGCTTTTCTCACTGAGGAGAAAAGCACCAAAAGACTCGCCGAGACTACCGTCTCGGACTCTCATCGTGCTACTGGGAAGCGCATACACACGGCTCCCGACAGTTGTTTGCTCTCGCTTCGCTCGGCAAGCCAACATTCGCCGTGCGAGAAGTCTGCACGGCTGGGAAGCCTGCGGACGCAGGCGCAAGGCGCGCGCCGTGTGAGCGCTTTCCGGCATGATGTCAACAACAACGGCGGCGATTGACGGATCACGCGAGCTCCGCGAGCGTGGATGCCGTCTTTCATAGCCGCCACCGAACCGCTGCCAGCTGCACGAACGGTCAAGCCGGAGGCTTGCAGTTCTTTTGATGCTTTTCTTTCTGTAATGAAAAGCATGCGTTCTCTCCTTTGAAAAGGAGAAAGATATGTGCTTTTCTCACTGAGAAGAAAAGCACCAAAAGACTCACCGAGACTCCGTCTCGGACTCTCATCGTGCTACTGAGAAGCGCATATACACGGCTCCCAACAGTTGTTTGCTCTCGCTTCGCTCGGCAAGCCAACATTCGCCGTGCGGAGACTCTGTGCAGCTGGAAACTCCGCGCCATCCGGTGCGATGCTTGCGAAAGGGGCGGTGAATGACGGATCACGCGAGCCCCGCGAGCGTGGACGCCGTCTTTTATAGCCGCCACCGAACCGCTGCCAGCCGCATATACGGCAAAGCGGAACGTTCGCGGTTTCTTTTCGTTCTTTTCCCCCTCGCACAAGAAAAGGACATGAAATGTTAATTTTCTTTGAAAAGCACATTTATAAGGGAATTATTTGCAAAATAATATTGCAAATAATTCCGGTTAATGATATACTAATCTTATAAGAATCTTAAAATAAGAGGTAAAAATATGAACTACAATAAGAAAACCATCGAGGATATCGATGTTGCCGGCAAAAAAGTTCTTGTCAGATGCGATTTCAACGTCCCGCTCAAGGACGGCGTTATCACAAGCGACAAACGGATTGTCGAGGCGCTTCCTACCATCAAATATCTGCTCGATAAGGGCTGCAAGGTCATCCTTTGCTCCCATATGGGCAAGCCGCATAACGTGCTGACCGAGGGCTTCGGACTCAACAAAAAGGAGAAAAAGAAGCTCGAAGAGCTTCCGGTGGAAAAACAGGCCGAGGCCAAGGCGGATCTGCTGAAAAAAGCGCTCGGAGACAAAGAAAAATTCTCTTTGAAGCCGGTTGCGGAGAGACTCAACGAATACCTCGGCGGCAAAGTGACGTTCGCTTCCGATATCGTCGGAGACGACGCAAAAGCGAAGATTGCCGCGCTGAAAGGCGGCGACGCCGTTCTGATCGAGAACGTGCGCTTTGACGCGAGAGAAGAGAAGAACGACGCGGAATTTTCAAAAGAGCTTGCCTCTCTTGCCGAGATTTATGTCAATGACGCATTTGGTTCCGCGCACCGCGCACATGCGTCCACAGCGGGCGTAGCCGCTTATCTGCCGGCTGTCTGCGGATATCTCATCCAGAAGGAAATCGGCGTGATGGGCGCGGCTTTGGAAAATCCGAAGCGTCCGTTTGTCGCGATTCTCGGCGGTGCGAAGGTTTCCGATAAGATCGGCGTCATCAATAACCTGATGGAGAAGGTCGATACCCTCATCATCGGCGGCGGTATGGCGTATACGTTTTTCGCCGCGATGGGAAATTCCGTCGGGACATCTCTCTGTGAGACGGATAAAATCGAGGATGCAAAGGAAATGATGGTAAGGGCACGCGCCAAGGGTGTCAATTTCCTCATTCCGGTCGATAACGTAGTCGGACGCGAATATGACGAAAACACCACGCATATGGTGATCTATTCCGACTCCATTCCGGACGGATGGATGGGACTTGACATCGGTCCTGTGACCCGTGAGCTGTTTTCTAAGACCATCGAGGGCGCCGGCACCGTCGTTTGGAACGGACCGATGGGCGTTTCCGAATGGGCGAATTTCGCGGCGGGCACCGAATCCGTTGCGAAGGCTGTCGCCGATTCCGGCGCGATTTCCATTATCGGCGGCGGAGATTCTGCGGCTGCGGTGGAGAAGCTCGGCTTTGCCGACAAAATGACGCACATTTCGACAGGCGGCGGCGCATCGCTTGAATTCCTTGAGGGCAAGGAGCTTCCCGGAATCGCCTGCCTGCTCGACAAATGATCGGATGTAGGGGGAAGAGACGATGGACAAAGCAAAACGGACTGCCGTCATCGCGGGAAACTGGAAGATGAATATGACCCCTGCCAAGACGACGGCATTTATAAAGGAGCTTGCTCCGAAGGTCGCAGGACTTGACGGCTGCAAGATCGTGCTCTGCGTTCCGTATGTGGATATCGCGGCGGCTGTAGAAGCGGCCAAGGGCACGAATATCGAGATCGGCGCCGAAAACGTTCATATGGAGCCGAAGGGCGCCTATACGGGCGAGATTTCCGGCGAGATGCTCGCCGAATGCGGCGTAAAATATGTCATTGTCGGTCACAGTGAGCGCCGTCAGTATTTTGGGGAAACCGATGTGACGGTGAACGGCAGGCTGAAAGCCGGTCTTGCGAACGGACTGCGCGTGATTCTTTGCGTCGGAGAGACGCTCACGGAGCGCGAGCAGGGCATCACGGCCGAGACGGTGTCAAGACAGACGAAGATCGCACTGCTCGGCGTGTCGGCGGAAGAGCTGAAAAACGTCATCATCGCGTATGAGCCTGTTTGGGCGATCGGCACCGGCAAAACGGCGACGGCAGCTCAGGCGGAAGAGGTCTGTGCGGCGATCCGCGGTGTGGTCGCATCGCTTTACGGTGCCGATGCGGCGGGGGCGACGACGATCCAGTATGGCGGCTCGATGAACGCGGGCAACGCCGCGGAGCTGCTCTCGATGGAGAACATCGACGGCGGGCTTATCGGCGGCGCGTCGCTCAAGTCCGATGATTTTACTGTAATTGTAAAAGCAGCACAGTGACGAAAATGGAATATCAGAAAAAACCCCGTCTATCGACGGGGCTTTTTTGGCGGCTGAAAAATTCGATGAAAAAACCACCGGCTGATAAAAGCCGGTGGTTTTTGAAAAAGTCAATGACCGCTAAATTCTACAAGCTGTTTTTGTCAGTTCACGCCCATCGTGTCGATTTCTTCACCGTTGAGAAGCTTATGCGTATCGGAGAAAAGCTTGTCGATTGTCGCAGTACGGATATAGACTCCCTCTGTAGCACGTTCGGTCTCTGTGCTGAGCAGCTCTTTTTCCCCGCCTGATGAGAGTCTGTAGGTGTTGGTCGTGATGGTCGGTACGACGTACATATAGGTCGGATTCAGCTGTCTTACCGTATTTCCGTTGATATCGGTATATTCGTCGTACAAATCGTAAATCTCGTATTCGTAGATTGTCTCGTCATATTCGCCGGAGGCGTTGTCCGGAAGAAACACCGTCACCTTGACGAGCCCGTTTCCGTCGTCGTCAAAGCCGTTCGGCTTTTCGACAGCGTCATTGGAGTCGACGGATTTTAAGAAGAAACGCTTGGCATCCTCGTCATAAAATGCTCTGTCGTATGTGACCTGCCGCGTTGTCCCATCCGGAAGTGTCGTTGTGACAACAACGTTGTGGCAGAGGATATTGCCTCCCTGATCGCGCAGCTGGGTTTCCTTGGTGCCGTTTGCACTGTATTTATAATATGAAATGCCGTGATCCTTCGGAGCGGTTTTGACGCGGACGATCTTTGCCGGTGTGGAATCGACGCTGGTCATGTCCGTATCGATTTCCGCATAGAGCGCGAGCTTTCTTGTGATGAGAACGTAATAAAGATCGCGGAAGATCTCAAATTCTCCTTCATATTGGACGCCGCTGCCTACTTTGGTATAGGAGGTATCGTATACGAGCGGAATTTTTGTTCCCTCAGCTGTCACTCTATAAACAATGGCTCCGTTATCGCCGGAGGTGGTGACCTCCACATGACGATTGCGCTCTTTTCCGGTGATGGTAAAGCGCAGATCGATGCCGTCGCGTTCCGAGATCAGCTCAAAATATTCCGTGCTGGTGAAATATTCAAAGTACATATAAGGATTGGTGAAGTTTGCAACGCTCCACTCAACGAAAGCAAAGTTTTCCGCCTGCACTTTTCCAATCACCTCATAGGAGGGCGAATAAACGTAATAATATTCAACGCCGTCTAAATCGGTAAATTTTTTGCTGAAATACAGAATAGAGGCTTTTTCCGAATAATTTTCAGATTCGGGGTCGGCACAGTTGAAGAGCAGAAGGGCATAGTTATGATCCGTTGCGGTTTCGATGCGTTCCTTATCGATGTCGAGCCCGAATTTTTCATATACCTCGGGATCGTAGATGGATTCTCCGTATGCGACAATGCTGTCCGCCGTCACGGAGAGAAGCTGCATTAAAACATCGGAGCCGTAAACGTCTTCATTAATGAGATAGGATTTCGGGTACAGCATTTGGTAGGTCTGACTGGCAGCGGAAATCCCCTGCTCTTCGACAAGTCCGACCTGGATGATGACCTCGCGTTCTCCTGAGCTGCCGATTCGGGCAAGCGAGAAGTTGGACGTATTGTAAATGTCATTTCCGTAAGCGGGTGCCAGCGTCGTCGAAACAAGAAATGAGCTTTCAGCCAGCACGGTGCTGGAAAGTCCCGACTGAAGGGCATATACGATGTCATATTCGGAAACGGTGCCGTCCTCGTTTGTAACGGTGTTTTTCCGTCCTTCCAAAATCACGTAATAGCCTTTTGAGGTGGTCAGCGCGTTTCCGACATAGATCCGATAGGAGGAGCCGTCGACAAGCGTTACCTCGAACCATGAGGGATCGGAGGCCTCGTCGAGGCCGTAATGGCTGAGATCCTCCTCCGTCGCCCTTTCGTTGACTCTGTCCTGCCCTGCCGGAGAATTGGTCACAAGCACTCTTACATCTCCAAGTAAGGAGGAAACCTGCTCGTTTGAAAGAGCAATGTGCTCGTTTCCCTCGATCATGAACAGAATGGCGCCGTTGGATTCGTATGCGAGAAGCTTGTAATGCTCGTTTTCGTTTTTGATTTCGATGGATTGGATCTCCGAACGCTCGTATTGGCGAAGGATATAGATGGATTTGTTCTGATAGACCTCGCCGTCGAAAAGCGTGGGAACATAATTTTCCTCTGCGCGCAGCAGCGGGGCGATCGCCGCGAAATAGACGAGCACGCCTACGAGCGCACAGCAGCCGAGAATAATCGAGATTTTGGCGGTTTTTTGGAGCGAAGTTTTTTCAACGTCGCTCTTTGTGAAAAGCGCCTTGATTTTTTGCCAGAATTTTTTCATGAATGGCGTCTCCTTATATAAACATAGACTCCGAATCCTGCAACCAGTATCGGGATGACCACGACGCAGACAATCGTCCAAGCGCTTGCCGCAGAGGTCGATACCGTCAGTGCAGAGCTGTCGAATTCTTTGTAATCTATGCCTTCAAAGGTCGTAACGCTGTCCCACATAAGATTCAGCAGCGCATACATGATGCTTCTGTTGGCGCAGGAGCCTTCATATTCGCTGGAAAGAAAATCCGCCGAGCCAAGTGCGACGACATAGCTTACCTCGTTTGCGTTGAGCTCCCATACCATCCGCGACACGCCGAGCAGCGGGACCGAGCCGGTGGAGGTTTCTCCATCCGAGGTCCCCCGTGTACGTGCGGTGTCATAGGTTTGGAGCAAGGCAAAGGAAGATGCGGAGCCGTTCATGCCCTTCGGGATCTCGCTGTCGTCGAGGATGACGATTTCCTTCGGTGTTGAAAAAATGGTTGTCGGAAGATTGGAGGTGGTTCCGAACATTTTATCCAAAATCTGCGTGGCCATGGAGGGGGAGCTTTCGCTCGGCTTGTAGGTCTGCGTGTAGTCCACGATCACCTTGGCCGCGCCGGAGGAGGAAACGGAATGCTTGTCGTCGGTAACGGAGCCGCCGAAGCCGAGTCCCCATTCGGACAGGAGCCCTTCGAGCGCCGGCAGCTTCGGCGTGGAGGCATCCTCGACGACGATCATGTTGCCGTAATTGGTGCCGAGGAAGGTCCTGATCTTTTTGACCTCGGAAACCTCCGTCGTCGAGAGCAGGTCGTATTTCGGACAGTTGATGATGACGATGCTGTCGTTGCTTGCTCCCTCTACGGGGAAATCCTCATTTGAGAGATTGATCTCCTGTACCTCGAAGCCGGCGAGCTCCAATACCTCCTGCCAGTCCGCAGCTTCTTCAAGCGTCGGTTCGCCATGCCCTTGCAGATAGTAGGCGACGGGCTTTTCCGTTTGCCCTGTGAGCTGCGCGACTGCGGAGAGCAGTCGCGCCTCCGCGTTATAGCCGATATAGCTGCCGCTCGAGGAGTCCGCCGTAAAGAAGGATTCGATTGCATATTTTTTCGCGGGGACGTTTTCGAGCGCGTTGTGATTTTCATCGCAGAGCTCAAGGACGACATCGGAGAGCGCCGGCGTATCGAGCGCCGTTCTCTTGTATTTTTCGGCAAGCTCGGGATGGACCGTCGTATTGTAGGCGACAAGCTCTATGTTGTCGAATTCCGCCACCAGCTCCTTCAACGTCCGGTATACCATGGCGGTCAGCGAGTTCATCCCTTTAAAATAGTCCTCCTCTGCCATCAGGACGATATTGAGGTATACGGGCTTTCCGTCCATCGTTTTAGAGAGCAGCTCCCCCATTTTTTCGGAAAAGGTGTCGGACAGCGAGTAGATGCCTGCTGCGGTCATGTCCGTATACCAGCCGTAAACGGAGGACAGCGAGGTCGCAATGATGTTCAAAACGATGATAAGCGCAACGAATATGACCGTGACGATGACGGACAGGGAACCGTATTTCAGATTTCGCTTGTCGGACGGACGCTTCGTCTCGACTGCGTCCTTTCCGCTGTTTTTCTCTTTGTTGTTTGCCATGTTTTTCTCCCCCTCTTACGATCTCGACCAGCGGCGCTTTTCAAAGACTCTTACCGTGAGGAAAAGGAATACGGCGGAAAGCGACACGAAATAGATCAGTGAATCATAGCTGAAAATGCCGTTTGCAAAATACGCATACCGGCTTGTTATGGAAATACCGGAGAGGATATTCCGAATGAACTCGTTGTTGATATAGCTGTTGAGCGAGCTGATGAAAAGCAACAGCACGATCGCGCCGATGGTGCCGAACGCGGAGATGAACTGATTTTCCGTCAGGGAGGAGATGAAAATCCCGATGGAGATGAACGCGCTGCCGACGAGGAATACGCCGAGGACACAGCCGACGTACATAGCGGTGTTCGGCTCCCCGTAAAGAGAGAGCGGAATATAATATACAATGGAGGAAAGGAGAAATGAACCGCCGAACATCGTGAGCGCGGCAAGGTATTTGCCGAACACGATTCCCGCGAGCGTGACGGGCGCCGTCATGATGAGCTGATCGGTCCTCATTTTTCTTTCCTCGCTGACGAGCTTCATGGTGATCAGCGGAATGATGATGACAAACAGGAACAGCAGAATGGAAAAATAGCTGGAAAAGCTGCTGTTTGAGCCTGCCTGGACGGTATACGTCATGAAAAGGAATGCGCTCACCGCGAAGAAGATCGCGCAGAACATATATCCCACCGGGGATGCGAAATAGGCGCGCATTTCGCGCTTATAAATTGCAAGCATGTCGATTTGCCTCCTTACGCCTGTTTTTTGCCGGATTTGGCGGAGGCTTCTTCCGCTTCCGCTTCGTCTACGACGGAGATGAAGATGTCTTCAAGGTTCGCGCCCGCAAATTCAAGCGACAGGATCGGCCATGAATTCTGCGCGAGCATGTAGAAAATCGGTTTGCGCACGTCGATGGTGTTTTTGCTTTCAACGATGAAGACTGCGGACCCGTCCTCGAATTTTTGAGAAATTTCCGCGTAAACCACGCCGTTGATCTTCTTGATGGCGGAAAGCACGCTCGCCGCGGGACCGTCGATGCGGATGACGATCCGGCGGTTCCCGCGCAGAGCGCCCTCGATATTCTCCGTTTTTTCGTCTGCGACGATCTTTCCTTCGTTGATGATGAGGATCCGGTCGCAGACCGCCTTTACCTCGGATAAAATATGCGTGCTGAGAATGATGGTCCTTTCGCGCCCAAGCTCGCGGATCAGATTCCGGATGTCGATGATCTGCTTCGGGTCGAGTCCGTTTGTCGGCTCGTCGAAGATGATGACCTCCGGATTGCCGACGATGGCGCCGGCGATTCCGACTCTTTGACGGTAGCCCTTGGAGAGATTTTTGATCATCCTGTTCATGGTGTCCTCGATCTTGACGACCCGACAGATTTCCGCGATGTGTTCCCTGCGGTTAAGCGTGCATTTTTTCAGGTCATAAATGAAATTCAGGTATTCCTTGACCGTCATTTCGAGGTAAAGAGGCGGCATTTCCGGCAGAAAGCCGATTTTTTTCTTGACGGCCATCGGATGCTCCAATATATCGAGTCCGTCGATCATGGCCCTGCCGGATGTGGAGGAAAGATATCCCGTGAGAATGTTCATCGTCGTGGATTTTCCCGCGCCGTTCGGCCCGAGAAAGCCGACGATCTCTCCCTTTTTCACCTCAAAGCTGATGTCGTTTACGGCATACCGCTCGCCGTATTTTTTGGTCAGATGCTCAACCTTTATCATAGTATCCGATACCCCTTCCGAGCTTATCCGGACAGGCCGGACAGCTACCAATAGTATATATTATAGATGTAAATAAACCTTGAACCCGATGAAAATGCCCGTTCATATTTGCATTCATTCGATCACGCGGACACGGCGCGGCAGGCATTTTACTGTCACTTCGGGATAATCGCCGCCGAATTCGCCGTCGAGCGTCCACGGCGCGCTGCCCTCAAAGCGGAAGGTGATTTCCTCCGCGGAGAATTTATAGACGAAATCGTTTTTCGTCTTTGGTGTGAGCAGTCCCGACAGCGCCTGCTGGAGCTGTCCCGGCGTGTCGGGATAGCGGATCATCATGACCTCGAGCCTGCCGTCGCGCAGCTCCTCCGCGGAATTGCCCTCAAAAAAGCGGATCCCTCCGACGGTTTTGGAGTTTGCGACCATGCCGTAAATGAAATCGTCGGTAATCTGCTGTCCCTCATAGAGAAAGGAAACACGGATCGGCGTCAGGGAGAAGAGCCGTTTTGCGGCTTCCGCAATGTAAGCGGTGCGGCCAAACGACGCCTTTGTGATCTGCGGCGTGAGATAAGCGACGTCCGTGAACGCGCCGAAGGCCGCCACATAGGAAAAGGGAAGCTCCCCGAGAAGTCCCACGTCATATTCGACCGGCGTGCCGGAAACGATTTTCTCGATTGCACCCTTGATTCCCTTCGGGATTTTATGGCTGGTCGCGAAATCGTTGACCGTCCCCGTCGGGATATATCCG
>URZF01000034.1 GCA_900552255.1 uncultured Eubacteriales bacterium
GCGTATACCTCGTCAACGGCACAGAGATCGTCACCGATCCCGCCGCGCTTCCCAGCCTTTGCGGAAAAAGCGTCACGAAAGAAGAAGCGCAGAAAGGTACCATCGCTTACGGCATCCTCAAAGCCCATAACCAGAGCGGCGACATGCAGAATCTGCGCATGCGCTTTGACAGCCTGACCAGCCACGATATCACCTACGTCGGCATTATCCAGACCGCACGCGCATCCGGAATGAAAGAATTTCCGATGCCCTACGTTCTGACCAACTGCCATAACAGCCTTTGCGCCGTCGGCGGCACCATCAACGAAGACGACCACATGTTTGCCCTGTCCGCCGCGCACAAATACGGCGGCATCTATGTTCCGACCAATATGGCGGTCATCCATAGCTATAACCGCGAAATGATGTCCGGCTGCGGACGCATGATTCTCGGTTCGGACAGCCATACCCGCTATGGTGCGCTGGGCACGCTTGCCGTCGGCGAAGGCGGCGGCGAGCTCGCCAAGCAGCTCGTCGGGCGCACCTATGACGTCGCCCGTCCGGGCGTGGTCGCCATTTACCTGACCGGAAAGCCGAAGGACGGCGTCGGCCCGCAGGATGTCGCGCTCTCCATCATCGGCGCGGTCTACGCCAAGGGCTATGTCAAGAATAAGGTCATGGAATTCGTCGGCCCGGGCGTCGCTAATCTGCCGATTGAATACCGCAACGGCATCGACGTGATGACCACCGAAACGACCTGCTGGTCCTCCATCTGGGTAACCGACCAGAACACGAAGGATTATCTGACGATTCACCACCGTCCGGAAGCCTATAAGGAACTCAAGCCGGCAGAGGTCGCCTATTACGACGGCTGTGTTTATGTCGATCTTTCCACGGTTGAATGTACCATCGCCCTGCCGATGCACCCGAGCTATACCTATACCATCGCCGAGCTGAAAGCAAACGCGGCGGATATCCTGCATGAATGTCAGGAAAAAGCCAACGCGCAGATTACCGGCGCGCGGCTTGATCTGATGAGCAAGATTCGCGGCGGCGAAATCTGGGTAGATCAGGGTCTGGTTGCGGGCTGCTCCGGCGGAACATTTGACAATGTATGCGCGGTCGCGGATATCCTGCGCGGCAGGAGCTGCGGCAACGGCGAATTCAAGATGAGCGTCTATCCGGGAAGCATGCCCGCCTACATCCAGCTGATGAAGAACGGCGCGCTGACCGATATCGCTTCTGCGGGCGCAATCATCCGCGAGTGCTTCTGCGGCCCGTGCTTCGGCGCAGGCGACACCCCTGCAAACGGAGAGTTCTCTATCCGCCATACGACGCGCAACTTCCCCAACCGCGAGGGCAGCAAGCCCGGCGAAGGGCAGATGGCAGGCGTCGCGCTCATGGACGCACGCTCCATCGCCGCAACGGCTGTCAACGGCGGCCGCCTGACTGCTGCAACAGATTTGGATATTTCCTATACGCATCCGCAGTATTTCTTTGACGGAAGCGTTTACGAAAAGCGCGTTTACAATGGATTCGGCAAGCCCGAACCGGAGCATGAACTGCGCATGGGGCCGAACATCAAGGACTGGCCCGAACAGCCGGCTCTCTCCGACGACCTGCTGGTCAAGGTCGTTTCCTACATTACCGATCCGGTCACCACAACAGACGAGCTGATTCCCTCCGGCGAAACCTCCTCTTACCGTTCCAATCCGCTGCGTCTGGCTGAGTTCGCGCTCTCCCGCAAGGATCCCGCATATGTCGGTCATGCAAAAGCCGTACACGCTATCGAAACCGCGCGCGAAAAGGGCGAGCCGCTTCCGCAAGAGGTTCTTGCCGTCTATGCCGCGCTGAATCAGGCGGGCATTGCCAATAAGCCCGCCGATACCGTCATCGGCTCGACCATCTACGCCAACAAGCCGGGCGACGGCTCTGCCCGCGAGCAGGCGGCAAGCTGTCAGCGCGTGCTGGGCGCCTGCGCGAATATCGCAAAGGAATACGCGACCAAACGCTATCGCTCCAACTGCATCAACTGGGGCATGGCTCCGCTGCTGACCGCTTCTCCGGAGGATTATGCGCTGGGCGATTGGGTCTTTGTTCCGGGCATCCGCCATGCGATTCTGACCGGAAAGGAAGCCTTTGACGCCTATGTCGTCAGCCCGAACGGAAGCGTAAAAAAGACCAGCGTTTCCACCGGTGCGCTGACCGAGGCTGAGCGCCAGATCATCGCGGATGGCTGCCTCATCAACTACTACCGCAACAATCAGTAAGCAGCTGCTTTCCCTCCGGTAGTTTCCCTGCAAATGGGACCCGAAACCCACGGTTTCGCCCCAACGCTTTGCACCGGGGCCCCACTTCTCTGGACATTTGCTTGGGGAACTCCCCTCCACCTGCCTCTGATAGGTTTACCGGCTGGTCAAATGCCCGTCAAATCAAAGCTGGGTGTATACTCCTCCCGGGCGCTGCTCTTCTGCTGCATATAGCCAGCGGTCAGCCCCAGATCCATGGCATAATTGACCACCCGGCGGTACTCGTAGGTGGTGATGCGCCGCCCGATGCCGTGCTCTGCGGCCTTGTAAAAGGGGGTGTACTGGCTCATGACACTGGGGATGAAGCAGCCGGGGTCGGCCTCGTTCCATGCGGCCATCTGGTCGAGGACGGCAAAACTGTCGTCGATGTGGCCGGGCAGGGCCAGATGCCGCAGGATGACGCCTTTCTGTAAGATGCCCTCGCTGTCGAACACCGGATGGCCCGCCTGCGCCATCATGGCCTCGATGGCGGGCCTGGCCTGGGCGAAGTAGTCCGGCGCAGAGGAAAGCTCGGCGGAGAGGGAAGAGTCATGAAAGGAAATTTGTGTTCGGAGCGTGTCAGAGTTGCGAGAGCTATCCGGAATCTCACGCAGGAAGAGCTGGCGAGAAAAATACAATTTATGGGAGAAGAAAATATGACCTCGCTGATCATTTCTCGGATTGAGAAAAATCAAAGACACGTATGTGATGCTGAACTGCGTTTGCTTGCCAAGGCGCTCGAAGTGTCGATGGAATGGCTTGTGGGCGATCTGCCTCTTTTTCCGCTCTGAACGGTCGGCTTACCTAAAAAAACGGCGGACAATCCCGGATCAGGGATTGCCCACCGTTTTGATCGGCTGCGCAAGGGAAGTTCTGCGTGAACAGTGAATGGGGATCAGCTTTCGCCCGCCATTTGGAGCAGGGCGTCCTCGTCGATGATCTTTATGCCGAGCGCTTCCGCCCTGGCGAGCTTTGAGCCTGCTTTTTCCCCCGCGACGACATAGGTCGTTTTCGCGGAAACGGAGGAGGAAGCTTTTCCGCCGTGGCGCTCGATGATTTCCGTCGCCGCGTCGCGGGAAAGTGTCGGAAGCGTGCCGGTCAGCACAAAGGTCATGCCCGCGAAGACGGCGTCGCTTTTTTCGGCCTCATAGGTCGTTGCGACCCCGCAGGCCTTTAATTCATCGATAAATTCCCGCGTCTGCGGGTGAGAGAAATACTCGATGACGCACCGCGCCGTGATTTCTCCGAAATCGTCGATGGCGACAAGCTCATCGACGGTCGCCGCGGCGAGCGCGTCAAGGCTTTCAAAGCGCACGGCAAGAGCTTTGGCGGCTTTTTCTCCGACGTTCCGGATGCCGAGCGCGTAGATCAGCCTTGCAAGTCCGCTCTCTTTGGATTTTTCGATTGCCGCGACGAGATTGGCGGCGGATTTTTCGCCCATGCGTTCGAGGTCTTTTAAATCCTCCGCACGCAGGTGATAGATATCCGCGACGTTCGATACGAGCTTCTCCCGCATGAGCAGCCGGACGACCGCGGGTCCCATGCCGTCGATATCCATGGCGTCGCGCGAGGCGAAATGCGTGATGCTGCGCTCGAGCTGGGCGGGGCAGTTCGCATTGGTGCAGCGCGTCGCCGCTTCGTCGTCGCGGACGACCGGCTCGCCGCAGGAGGGACAAGCCTCCGGCATTTGATAGGGAACAGTGTTTTCCGGGCGTGCGGACATTTCCACGGAAACGACCTCCGGGATGATGTCGCCTGCTTTCTGAACGAGGATGGTGTCCCCAACCCGGATGTCGCGCTCGCGGATATAGTCGATGTTATGAAGCGTCGCGGCGGAAACGGTCGTACCGGCCAGCTTTACCGGTTCGAGAACGGCGCGAGGCGTGAGCACGCCCGTCCTGCCCACCTGAACGACGATATCGGAAAGCCTTGTCGCCTTGCGCTCCGGCGGGAATTTATAGGCAACCGCCCATTTCGGCGTGCTTGTGTTCTCGCCGATCTCGATTCGCTCCGAAAGATCGTCGACCTTGACGACGACTCCGTCGATATCGAAGGAAAGCGAGCCCCGCAGCGCGCCGAGCCGCTCGATATGCGCGATGATTTCCTCGGCCGTGCGCGCCTGTGTGCGGTGCGGGATCACATGAAAGCCTTTCTCTTCCAAGTACGCAAGCTCCTCCGTGTGGGAGGTGAAGCGCTTGCCCTCTATGCGCTGGACGTTGAAAATCAGGATATCGAGTCCTCTTTTGGCGGTGATTTTGGAGTCGAGCTGCCGCAGCGAGCCCGCCGCCGCGTTGCGCGGATTGGCGAAGAGCGCCTCGCCGTTTTCTTCTCTTGTGCGGTTGAGCGCTTCAAAGCTGCGGCGCGGCATATAGACCTCTCCTCGCACCTCCAAAAGCGGAAGCGCTTCGGGCAGGGAAAGGGGGATGGTCTTGACGGTTTTTAGGTTTTCCGTCACGTTTTCTCCTGTGATGCCGTCCCCGCGCGTGGAGCCGACCATGAGCTTTCCGTCCGTGTATTCGAGAGACACGGAAAGACCGTCGATCTTCGGCTCGACGGAATAGAGCGTGGAACGGCCGAGGCGTTCCTCGGTCTTGGCGACGAAATCATGGATTTCCTCATAGGAAAAGACGTCGGAAAGGCTTCCCATGCGCACGGTATGCGTGACCTTCTCGAATTTGTCGAGCGCGGCGCCGCCCACGCGCTTCGTCGGAGAATCCTCGGCTGCAAGCTCCGGATACCGCTCCTCCAGCGCGACCAGCTCATAAAACAGCTTATCGTATTCGTAGTCGGAAATTTCCGGCGCGTCCTCTATATAATACAGACGAGAATGATGCTCGAGCGTTTTGCGCAGCTCCGCCATTCTTTTTTTCGCTTTTTTGATGTCGTCCATGGGGAACCTCCGTTTTTTGCCGATATCGACTGACTTTGCCGGCGGTATATCGCCGAATTGCAGAATTTTCTTAAAAATATTATAGCACAAATGAGAGCAAGTGTAAACGTTTTGCCGTCAAGTTGTGGCGGCTTTTCTTTTTGGGAATCAAATTTCACAAACAAAATTTGTGCAAAATGACGAAAAACGCCGGCAGTTTTTAAATTAAATTGAATTTATTTTAAAAACTGTTGATAAAAAATCCGGCTTATATTATAATGAGATCATTAAATTGGGAAAAAGCGGCGCGTTCATTTGGCCGCGGGGAGGATTTATGAAGCAGATGCAGGTAGACCGCTTCGAGGAGGGGTTCGCCGTTCTTGTGGACGATGACGAAAAGACCTACGACGTCCCGCGGGACATCTTTGGCTTCGAGCTGCACGCGGGCGACGTCTTGGAGGTGGAAATGGAGGAGGGAAAGCCGGTTTCCGCCCGCTTTCTCGCTGAGGAAACCGAATCCAGACGTGCGCTTGCAAGGGCGCTGATGCAGAAGCTGAAGAAAAAATCATAAGCGCGGCATACCAAAGGAAAACGACGCATTCGGCGCGGCGGCGGCCGCATGCCGGGAAAGGGAGGAAACGATGAATACAAAAGCAGTCAGACTATACGGAGTGAACGACCTCCGCTTGGAGGAATTTGAGCTTCCGGAGATCGGGGAGGAGGAGATACTCGCGCATGTCATTTCGGACAGCATCTGTATGTCTACCTACAAGGCGGCCTCGCAGGGCAGCGCGCACAAGCGTGTGCCGGACGATATCGCGGAAAATCCCGTCATCGTGGGACATGAGTTCTGCGGGGAAATCGTCGCGGTGGGTGCGAAGTGGCAGCATAAATACAAGGCGGGGGACCGGTTCGTCATCCAGCCGGCGCTCAATTATAAGGGGAGCCTTGCCGCTCCCGGCTATTCCTACCGCTATATCGGCGGCGATGCGACTTATATCGTGATTCCGAACGAGGTCATGGAGATGGACTGTCTTTTCCCCTATGCGGGAGAAGCGTATTTTTACGGCTCGCTTTCCGAGCCGATGTCCTGCATTGTGGGCGGCTATCACGCCAATTATCACGTGAAGCAGGGTACTTATGTTCATGAAATGGGAATCCGCGAGGGCGGTAATTTGGCGATTCTCGCGGGCGCGGGCCCGATGGGACTCGGCGCTGTCGATTATGCCGTTCACTGTGACAGAAAGCCTGCGCTTGTCGTCGTCACCGACATCGATACGGCGCGCCTTGACCGTGCGGCGTCCATCGTGACGCCCGAGGAGGCGGCAAGGCAGGGCGTGAAGCTTGTCTATCTGAATACGAACGCCTGTGAGAACGCGGCGGCGTCTCTGCGCGCGCTCACGGACGGGCAGGGCTTCGACGACGTGTTCGTATATGCGCCGGTGCGTTCCGTGGTCGAGATGGCGGACAGTCTGCTTGCACGCGACGGCTGTCTCAACTTTTTCGCGGGGCCGACCGATACGGCGTTTTCCGCGATGTTCAATTTCTACAACGTGCATTATTCCGGCACGCATATCGTCGGCACGTCCGGCGGCAACAGCGCCGATATGCTCGAATCCATCGCCATGATGGAGAAAGGCGAGATTGATCCGGCTGCGATGATCACACATGTCGGCGGGCTCGACAGCGTCTGTGAAACGACGCTGAATCTGCCGCATATCAAGGGCGGCAAAAAGCTCGTGTATACCAATATATCCATGCCGATGACGGCGATTGCGGACTTCGCGGCGCTCGGTGAGAACGACCCGGTGCTTGCAAGGCTCGCCGAAATCGTCGCGGGCAACAACGGACTTTGGTGCGCCGAGGCGGAGCGTTATCTGCTGGCGAACGCAAAGCCGATCTGAGAATCCTATTGTCAAATATAAAAAATTCGTCCGACAGCGGACAAAAGGGGGCATTTTATGGAACTTGACGCACTCATTGCGATGTCGCACCGATACGGCGCAGACGCGGAATTCGTTCTCGCCGGAGGCGGCAATACCTCGTATAAGACGGAGGATATCTTATATATCAAGGGCTCGGGCACGAAACTCGCCGCCATCACGGCGGAGGGTTTTGTGAGAATGGACAGGGCAAAGCTCGCCGAAATTTGGAGCATGACCTTTTCCGCCGACGAAAAAACACGGGAGGCCGAGGTGCTTGCCGCGATGATGGCGGCGCGCCTTGCGGGCGAGGAGGGGAAGCGTCCGAGCGTGGAAACGCTTCTGCACGACCTGTTCCCGCAGAAGCTGGTGCTTCATGTGCATCCCGCGCTCGTCAACGGCATGACCTGCGGAAAGAACGGAAAAAATCTCATGGCGGAGCTGTTTCCGGACGCCATTTGGATTCCCTCGACGAAGCCGGGCTATGTTCTCGCCTCGGTGTGCAGGGAAAAAATGGCGAAATATCGGGAGAAAACCGGCAAGGACGCGGATCTTTTGTTCCTCGGCAATCACGGCGTGTTCTTCGCCGCCGACACGGAGGAGGGCATCGACGCCCTTGTGACCGAGGTGATGGTGAAGCTGCGCGCGTCGGCGGAGGCGCTGCCGGACAGCAGTGAGGTCCCGTATGACCGCGATATGGCTTTGCGGCTCGCGCCGGAGCTGCGGATGCTTTACGCGGACGGTTCCGAGGCCTGCGTCAAATTCACCGCGCATCACGATATCCTCGCGTTTGCCGCGGACGAAAAGCGCTTCGCGGCGCTTCGCGGCGCGTTCACGCCGGACCATATCGTATACTGCGGAACGTCTCCCCTTTATGTCAAAAACGACGGGGAGGACACGCCCGAAAGGCTCAAAAAGGAATTTGAAAAGTACATCAAGCATAACGGCGCCGCGCCGAAAATCGTCTTTGTGCAGAACGTCGGCATGTTCGCCTGCGGCAGAACGAAAAAGGAGGCCGATACCGCCGCCATCCTTTTCGAGGACGCGATAAAAATCGCAGTTTATGCGGATTCCTTCGGCGGACCGCTCCCGCTCGACGCGGAAATGACGGATTTCATCAAAAACTGGGAGGCGG
This sequence comes from uncultured Eubacteriales bacterium, assembly GCA_900552255.1. Taxonomy (GTDB): domain Bacteria; phylum Bacillota; class Clostridia; order Oscillospirales; family CAG-272; genus QALR01. The sequence goes on from URZF01000034.1 coordinate 8,194, forward strand.
AGAGCTACCGCTCGAAGGTATCGCTGAAAGCGGCCGGTGCAAAGCGTCTGTCCGGCAAAATCTCCATCGTGACGGGCGCCGCGCAGGGCTTCGGACTCGGCATCGCACAGGCGATGGCGGAGGAGGGCGCTTACGTCGTCATCGCGGATATGAACGAAGCGGGCGCCGCTTCGACCGCAGAAACGCTCTGCGAAAAATACGGCGAGGGCGCGGCGATGTCGGTCGGCGCGAACGTCTCCGACGAGCAGTCCGTTTCCGATATGATCGACAAAACCGTACTGGCATACGGAGGACTTGATATTTTCGTCAACAACGCGGGCATTGTGCGCGCAGGCAGCTTGGAGGAGATGACGAAATCGAATTTCGAGCTTGTCACGGCGGTCAACTATACGGCGTATTTCCTTTGCGCGAAATATGCGAGCGTGCCGATGAAGCGTCAGCGCGAATACGCGCCGGAGCGCATGTCCGATATCATCGAGATCAACTCCAAATCCGGTCTTGCCGGAAGCAATAAGAATTTCGCCTACGCAGGCAGCAAATTCGGCGGGATCGGGCTTACGCAGAGCTTTGCGCTGGAGCTTGCGCCTTATGGCATCAAGGTCAACGCGATCTGCCCCGGAAACTATCTCGACGGACCGCTGTGGACGGATCCCGAGCGCGGTCTTTTCGTGCAGTATCTGAAGGCGGGCAAGGTGCCCGGCGCGAAGACCGTAGAGGACGTCAAAAGATATTATGAGAGCAAGGTCCCGCTCGGCCGCGGATGCCTGCCGGAGGATATCGCGCGCGCGCTGTTCTATATCGTCGAGCAGAAATATGAAACCGGTCAGGCGCTGCCTGTGACCGGCGGACAGGAAATGCTGAAATAATTTAAGAGAGGATTGGATCGATCATGCAGCTTGAACGTCTCATTGAGGGACTGAACGCCCCCGCGCGGGAAGATCGGCTCGCGGCGCTTGCCGAGATTTATGAAATGAGCGTGCGCGGGGAGATCCCGACGCCGGAAAAGACGGATTTCGTCAACAATCATATCCATACCATTTATTCGTTTTCCCCGTATTCTCCGACGAAGGCGGTCTATATGGCGTGGCAGAACGGTCTTGCCACGGCGGGGATCATGGATCACGATTCGCTCTCCGGCGCAAAGGAATTTCTCGCGGCGGCGAAGATCGTGGGGCTTCCCGTCACGGTCGGCATGGAATGCCGCGCCTCTATGCGGCACACCAGGCTCGACGGACTGCGCATCAACAATCCCGATCAAAAGTCGATCGCATATGTGGCGCTGCACGGCGTGCCACATCAGAACATCGACGTTTTGAACGATCTTTTCGCTTATTACCGTTTCTGCCGCAGCAAGCGCAACCGGAAGATGTGCGATAACATCACGGAATTGATGCGGCCGTATGGGATATCGCTGGACTTCGACCGCGATGTGTATCCGATCTCCAAGGCCGACGAGGGCGGCAGCGTCACGGAGCGTCACATTTTGTTTGCACTGACGAAAAAAATCACGGAAAAATATCGCACGCCGGCGCAGGTCGTCGCGTTTTTGACGGAGGATATGAAGATCCCCGTTTCCGATAAGGTGAAAAAGCAGATTCTCGCGGGTGAGGAAACGCCGGATTTCTATGAATATGATATTCTCGGCGCGCTGAAAAGCAATTTGGTGGAAAAATTTTATATTCCCGCGGAGGCGGAATGCCCCGACATCTATGAGCTGGAAAAGATATGCCGTGAATGCGGCGTCGTGCTCGCCTACGCCTATCTTGGGGACGTCGGCGTCTCCATTACGGGCGACAAGAAAGCGCAGCGCTTCGAGGACGGCTATACCGACCTGCTTTTCGCGGAGATCGAGCGCATCGGCTTCAACGCCGTGACCTATATGCCCAGCCGCAACACGGAGGAGCAGCTGCGCGAGATCATGGAGCTTTGCGACCGGCATAAGCTCTTCCAGATCAGCGGGGAGGATATCAACTCGCCCCGACAGTCGTTCCTTTGCCATGCGATGAAGGCGGATATGTTCGCGCATCTGTCCGATGCGGCCTATGCGCTCATCGGGCATGAAAAGGAGGCGACGAAAAACCTCGATAGGGCGATGTTTTCGCCCGCCGTGTGCCGCGAGATGCCAAATCTCAGCGAGCGGTGCGCGTATTTCAAAAGTAAGGCTCTGGATTAAAGAGCAGCATACAAAAAGGGGAGCGGTACACACTACCCTTTGTTTGTAGGATTTGGGAAACGAAAACAGGCGAATTGAGAATAGCCTACGAGGATTCATATCTTTGGCGGTTTGAGATAGAATGACTTGCGGCAAACTAGGAGGAATTTTGCGTATGATTTTAACAGTACACGGGGATATCCCGGCCGGAGAAACTTTTATGTTTTCCGTAGGCGGAGCTACAAAAGAGATAGACGATTCCATAAGGGATATTTCTTTTTGTTTTGCATATACCAGGTGAATATATTCTTGAATTTGAACAAAAACCCCAAAAGCGATATCATAAAGTCGGATCCACTCTGTTTTTTATCATAA
>URZF01000035.1 GCA_900552255.1 uncultured Eubacteriales bacterium
TGAGAGGACATGAACCATGAAAGTAGTATTGCTTTGCGACGTCAAGGGACAGGGAAAAAAAGGAGAGGTCGTCAACGTATCGGACGGATACGCGAGAAATTTCCTGTTCCCCAAAAACCTTGCGACACTCGCGGATAATAAAATCATGAACGAGCTGAAAGGCAAGGAGGAAGCGCGGCTCCGCCAAATCGAGCTGGAAAAGCAGGCGGCGCGCGCTACGGCGGAAAAGCTTCAAGGCATCGTCGTGAAAATCGGGGCGCAGGCCGGCGCCGACGGCAAAATATACGGTTCCGTCACGACAAAGGAAATCGCGGAGCAGCTGGCCGCTCAGCACGAGATCGAAGTAGACCGCAGAAAGATCAATCTTGCCGATCCCATCAAAGCATTCGGCACCTATGCGCCCGAGATCAAGCTGTATCCGGAAATCACCGGGAAAATCAACGTCATCGTCACCTCCTCGGGCAAATAACCGCGGTTTCAAAAACCTATATGCGCCGGTCAACACGGCGAAAGGGAGCTCCATATGGCTGAAAATCAAAGAAGTCTTCCGTGCGCGCTCGAAGCAGAGCAGTCCGTACTCGGCTCGATCCTGATCGATCCGAACTGCTTCGCAGACCTCACGGAAATCATACGCGGCGAGGATTTTTACCTCGAGGAACACGGCGAGATCTTCTACGCGATGTATGACCTTTTCTCGAAAAACAGAGAAATCGACCTCGTCACGCTGATCGATACGCTTGTTTCCCGCGGGATCTACAACGAGGAAGAAAGCAAAAAATACATCAAAATCATCGCGGAAACCGTGCCGTCCGCGTCCAATGTGCTCGATTATGCGCAGATCGTAAGGGAAAAAAGCCTCCTGCGCTCGCTCATTGCCGCGTCGGACGAAATCCGCGATATGGCGTTTTCCGCGCAGGGAGACGTAAAGGATATTATCGACAGCGCCGAGCAGAAGGTGTTCTCCATCGCGCAGGGCAGCGAGGCAAAGGGCTTCGTCCACATCAGAGAAGCGATCAGCCGCACCTATGCAAGGCTCGATCTGCTCGCCAAGGACAAAAGTGCGGCGTCGGGAACGCCGACGGGCTATTCCGCGCTCGACCGGACGCTCGTCGGGCTCGGCGAGGGCGATCTCGTGCTGGTCGGCGCGCGTCCCGGCATGGGAAAAACCAGCTTCGCCATGAATATAGCGGCCAATATCGCGAAGTCCACGAAAAAGAATATCTGCGTTTTCTCGCTCGAAATGTCGGCGGAGCAGCTCGCCTCCCGCATGCTGTCGAGCGAGGCGCTCGTCGACAGCTATGCGATCCGCTCCGGAGAACTGAATCCGGAGCAGTATAAAAAACTCGCGGATGCCGCGGCCGATCTTTCGGAATGCAACATTTTAATCGACGACACGACAGGGATCACCGTCACCAGAATGAAAGCGAAGCTGCGCCGCGTCAAGAATCTCGGCCTTGTCATCGTGGACTATTTGCAGCTCATGCAAAGCGAACGCAAAACCGACAGCCGCGTGCTCGAGGTCGGAGACATCTCCCGCGGATTGAAGCTTCTCGCCAAGGATCTGAAAATCCCCGTCATCTGCTGCGCACAGCTCTCCCGCGGACCGGAAAGCCGCACGGACAAGCGTCCGATGCTGTCCGACCTGCGCGACTCCGGCGCCATCGAGCAGGACGCCGATATCGTCCTGTTCCTCTACCGCGACGAATACTACAAGGAGCCCGGAGAGGGCGAGCAGAGCGTCGCGGAATGCATCGTGGCCAAAAACCGCCACGGCTCGACCGGGACCGTAAAGCTCGGCTGGGTCGGGCAGTTCACCAAATTCATCACGCAGGATTTCGAGCATGAAGAACCGTGAAGCCGCGCTGCTTCGTAAAATCAAAGACTTCTGCAAGTCTCACGATTTTTATGCGGACGGCAAAAAAACGCTCGTCGGCTTTTCCGGCGGCGCGGATTCCGTCTGCCTTGTTCACGCGCTCCATATCCTGCTCGGTCCCGACCGGCTCGCCGCCGTGCACATCAATCATATGCTCCGCGGCGCCGAGGCCGACGCCGACGAGGCGTTCTGCCGGGATTTCTGTGCCAAGCTCGGCATCTCTTTTCATGCGAAAAAAATCGACGTTTCGGCGATATGCGGCGGCACGGGCTTTGAAAAGGCCGCCCGCGATATCCGCTACGCCGTGTTCCGGGAGGAGGCCGAAAAGAACGGCTGCACCTCCGTTTCCCTTGCGCATACGGCGAGCGATAACCTCGAAACGGTGATTTTTCATCTTTGCCGCGGCACGGGACTTGCCGGACTTGCCGGCATTCCGCCGAAGCGTCCGCTCGGACATGTCACAGTCGTGCGGCCGCTCCTCTCCTGCACAAGAGAGGAAATCATGGCGTATATCGAAGAAAACGGCCTGTCCTATCGGACGGATTCGACCAATTCCGACATCCGCTACACCCGGAATTTCATCCGGCATGAGATCGTACCGCTTCTCAAACAAATCAATCCCGCGGCGGAAGCGAACACGAGCGCCGCGGCGGCCACCGTCGCGGATGCAGCGGATTATCTCCACGCCGAAGCCGGTAAAATCACAGAAAAAAATCAGATCCGGACGGAGGCTCCCATAGGTCTGCTCTCTTCCCTGCCGCCCGCCCTGTTTTACGACCTGCTGAATATGATGTATCAAAACGCCGGCGGGGACACGCTTTATTCCGTCCAGGCGGAAGCCGTGCATAGGCTGATTCGTTCAGAAAAAAAAGGGCGTCATATCGAGCTGACAGGAGAGATCGTCGCCGCGGCCGACGGGGACATGCTCCGCCTCATGCCGAAAAGAGATTTTGAAAAAGAAGCCTGCGGCATCGATTTTTCCGTGTCTCTGCATATCGGTGAGAATCGGCTCCCCGGCGGAGGCATGCTTTATATAGGAGCCGTTCCCCCCACAGATTCGCTGAAAGCCGCGCGGTTTTCGGCGCATATCCGCCTGCCGGAAACCTCGCTCGCCTCTCTCTATGCAAGAGTTCGCCGTGAAGGCGAAGGCTATCGGACGGGCGGCATGACGCGCACTCTCAAAAAGCTGCTCTGCGGCGCGCCTCTCGCGGTCAAGCGATACCGCCCCGTGGTCTGCGATGCGGACGGCATCCTTTGGTACCCCGGCGCCGGACTTGCCGACGGCAAAGCCTGCGGTGAGCTCATAGACGCTTTTTATCTTGAATTTTGACTTTTCCGAAAGGGATAAAATCATGGACCTACAACACGATATCGAAAAAATCCTCCTTTCCGAAGCGGAGCTTGGCGCCGTCGTTGAGAGCCTTGCCGTTCGCATAAGCCGCGACTACGCGGACAAAAAGCTGCTTCTCATCGGCATTCTGAAAGGCTCCGTCGTCTTCATGGGCGATCTGATGAAAAAGCTGACGGTCCCCTCTCAAATCGATTTTATGAAGGTTTCCTCCTACGGCTCCGGAACGCAGTCCTCGGGGAATCTGAAAATCACGCTCGATCTGCTCCGAAATGATTTGGACAGAACCGATATTCTCGTCGTTGAAGATATCATCGACAGCGGAAAGACGCTGGATGCGCTCACAAAAATGCTCGTATCCCGCGGCGCGCGCAGCGTCCGGACCTGCACGCTGCTCGACAAGCCGTCGCGCCGCGAGGTGGCGTTCACGCCGGATTACATAGGAGCGGAAATCCCAGACGAATTTGTCGTCGGTTACGGACTCGATTAAGACGAGGATTACCGCACGCTACCGTTCGTCGGCATTCTGAAAAAAGAAATTTATCAAAAATAAGCACGGAGCATGAGAAAATCGGCGCATCCATTCGACAAAAGGACAAAACCGCTTCCCAAGTATAAGAGAAAGGAATTCTGTCATGAAAAAATGGATCGCGCCGTTTCTTGTTCTCGCGTTGGCCGTTCTGCTCATCGTCTGCGGAAAAGGAATCACGGAAAAAATTCTCGAAAGAAACGCGGACAAAACCAGCTTGGACAGGGAAATTCATCTGCCGCAGACGATACATTTCACAGCGGATCTCACAAATTCCCATGGGATTTGTGAAGCGATCGACGGCAGCACTTTCTCTTTTGACAGAAAACCGGCTGAAAGGAGCATCATATGAAAAAATTACTTTCCCTCTTTCTTATCGCATGCCTTTGTACCGTCCTGCTCTGCGCCTGCACGGAACAGCCGGCACCGCCTCCGCCGGGGACGGAAAACGTGCCCATAACCGACGCCGACAGATCCGAAGACAGCACACCGGCGCAGTCGTCACAAAATACAGATACTCCTCCGATCGTCACCCAAGCCGATACCGAAACGGAAAATGGCGAAAAAACGCCGGATATCGTCTCCGGAGCTGAAATTTTGAGATTTCCCTATGACGACGGCATTCTGTTTGAGCAGCTCGGCGCGGCGGCATCCTCGCAGGATACGTCCGTCATACGGCTCCAAACCGAAGAAGAGTTCCGTGCGTTTTTGGAAAAGACGGAAGCTTTTATCCAGGAGAGGGGCGGATACGGATATGATTTCGATGCGTCCCGCCTGTCGTCCGTATATGACAAAGCCTTTTTCGCGGAACGGTCGCTTCTCGTTTTTCAGCTTTCCGCAGAAAGCGGCTCCATCCGTTACCGCAATCCGGGCATTTCCTATGATGAAAGTACCGGCACCCTCACGGTGACGGTAGAAAAACGCATCCCTGCGGCCGGCACCTGCGATATGGCCTCATGGCTTTTGCTTGTACCGCTTGAAGCCGATATGGCGGAGGCAGAAAATATTTTGCTTTCGATGCTCGTGACGAGGGAAAGTGAGGATATTTCCGAGCCAACAAGCATACAAAGCGATGCGGAAAGCGTCTATATCACCCGCATTTCCTATGTCGATCATGAAGAAGTATTAAACAACACCCCCTATGAAACGATATCCGCCAATACCGGCACCGCATTTTCTCTGATGCGTTTTTCCCGCTGGGAGGAATTTTCCGCATGGAAAGAGGAAAACCTCCTTCCATATGAAAGCGCGAAAGGATACGGACAGGACGGCCAAGCGATGAAGGCTGCCGCGGTTTTCGATGAAACTTTCTTTGAAGAAAACGCGCTTTTTGTCCTGCTTTGGAGTGAGTCAAGCGGCTCTTATTCTCATGAGTTCCGGAGCGTTACATGCGACAAGGCCGGAGAGGTCACCGTCGTGGTGCAGACCACCCGTCCGCAGCTTCACACGGCGGACATGGCAACATGGATTCTGTTCCTGCCGATAAAGTCGGAATATGCCGACACGGAACCGGTCAATATTCTCATTTCGATTCAAAACACAAAATAACAGAAAAGAGAGCGTCTCCGCTCTCTTTTTTTATTATATCCGATATCTCGCAAGCTCGTTTTTCACGATTTCCGCGATCTTTTCCGTAGCCTGCGCAATCGGAAATTCTCCTTTCCACGATTTATCGCGGAAAGAAACCTCCACAACACCGCGCTCGCAGGTTTTCGGCGATACGACAGCGCGCACCGGGAGCCCGAACAGATCCGCGTCCGCGAACATCGCGCCGGGGCGGATATTGCGGTCGTCATAGAGCACCTCGATCCCCGCCGACTGCAAGGCTTCATATAGACGATCCGCCGTCGCGCTCACGACCGCGTCGTCACAACGGAGATTGCAGATCTCCACCTGCCACGGGGCGATGGACATCGGCCAAATGGGTCCGTAATCGTCGTGGCTCTCCTGACAGATAGAAGCGCAAAGCCTTCCGACGCCGATGCCGTAGCAGCCCATGATCGGATTTTTTGCCTCTCCGTCCGCATCAAGATAGGTCATATCCATCGACTTTGTATATTTGGTTCCGAGCTGGAAGATGTTCCCGACCTCGATTCCCTTTTGAATGGTCATCACCGGTTTTCCGCAGACCGGGCATACCGCGCCCGCGTAAATTTTCGCGACATCGACATAATCGACATCTCCAATGTCGCGCGCGATGTCGAAGCCCGTATAATGATGATCCGTCTCGTTCGCGCCGCAGACAAGATCACAGGCTCCGGCAAGAGAACGATCCCAAACGACCGTGACCCCGTCGGGAAGTCCGAGCGCACCGATAAAGCCCGCGACGATGCCGCTCTCCTCCGTGATGACCGCCGGATGAAATTCGCCCCCGAGAAAATTGCGCAGCTTGGTCTCATTGACGTCGAGGTCACCGCGGATAAAGACGACAATATAAGAATCATCCGCATTTTTCTGATAGACGACGGCCTTGCAAAGCCGCGTTTCCTCCACGTCGAGGAATTTTGCCAAATCGTCGATGGTTTTCGCGCCGGGCGTATGGATTTTGGTGAGCGGCGCGTCCTTTATCTGCTCGTTTTTCACGATACATTCCGCCGCCTCCATATTCGCCTTATAGCCGCATTCCGGACAAATGGCGAGCGTATCCTCTCCGATTTCGGAAAGCAGCATGAATTCATGGGACACGCTGCCGCCCATCATGCCGGAATCCGATTTGACTGCGATGACGTTCTTCGCGCCGACACGGCGGAAAATGCGCTCATACGCCTCGTAACAGCGCTCATAATAGGCCTCAAGATCCTCCTGCGACGTGTGGAACGAATAGGCGTCCTTCATGGTAAATTCACGAACACGGATCAGTCCCCCGCGCGCGCGCGGTTCGTCGCGGAATTTCGTCTGAATCTGATAAATCATGAACGGAAAATCCGCATAGGATTTCGCCGTATCGCGCGCAAGATGGACAGCCGCCTCCTCGTGCGTCATACCGAGCACCATATTGTTGCCGCCCCTGTCCTTAAAGCGCGCCATCTCGCTGCCGATGCTCGTATACCGGCCGGACTGCTCCCACAGCGACGCCGGCATCACCACGGGAAACAGCACCTCCTCGCCGTCGATGCGGTCCATCTCCTCACGGATGATTTTTTCGATTTTGGACGTGATACGCTTCGCCGGCGTAAACAGAGAGTAAATCCCGTTTCCCACATATTTCATATAGCCGCCGCGCATCATCAGCGCGTGGCTTGCAATCACACAGTCCTTCGGCGCTTCCTTGAAGCGTTCTCCGAGCATTTTGGCAACTTTCATTGATTCCCTCCGATGCTTTTCATTTCTTAAACAAAATCCAGTTTTTTCGCTTATATATAATAGGATTATATCATTGTGAGGAATCGATGTCAAGCGGATAAAAGAAATCCGGCAAGGAATTCCCAAAAAAAGCCTCCCGCCGCCGCGGGAGACTTTTCATTTTATCGTCAGATGTTGATTTAAAAAAGGTTTTGGCTGAGCACCAAAATATAGTAATCGCCCGACCGAAAGGTGGAAAGCAGCGCCTGATAGGCAAGCAGCTCTTTATACATGTCGGTCGCTTTGAACGTCGTATATTCGCTCTCCGTGAGCATCAGGAAATACGTTTCCTGTCCTTCTTTGTCCTTATACCAAGTCTCCGACGACTGATAACGGTTGGGAGAAATGCCGGAGGCGCTCAGATTGATGTTTCTGACCTTGACCTTGCTGTCCGAAAGGAGCGTCGCGCGTCCCGCATTCCAAAAGGTAGCGTAGCCGTATGTCAAGCCGCGCGCTTCAAGCTCCTCCAATGTCACATAGATCGAATCGTCCCTGCCGTAGTCCGCCGGTATGGAGACGATCGTTTTGACATTGACAAGGGAAAAAGCGAGGATCACCGCCATGATAAGCCCGCCTATCCGCTTGCCGACGATCTCGTTTTCACAAATCAGCCATTTGATGCACAGAAGCGTCGCAACAGCGGAGCTGCCGACAAAGGGCGTCAGCCGCCATGCCGCAACGGAGAGCATTCCGCAGATATAGCCGAACAAAATGACGGCCGTCAAAAGAACATGCGCAAGCAGCGCGATCTTCGTGTACCGATCGCGGATTCTGCGATACTGAAACAGGAGAACGACCGGACACACGAGCAGGAGAAGTGCGCCGGCAAGCTTTATCATCGTCAAAACAGAGGCAAAGGAGAACAAAGCGGCCGGCGTTTCAATGCCGAGAAGAGAAAAGTAATGCTCAAAAAAATTGCCCGCATTTTCATGCCAAGAGGAAACCGACGACCACAGAGAATAGGAATTTTCATAGTATGCGTCAATCTTGCCGAACTGCGTGATGACCGCCAGGATGGCAAGTCCCATAAGAGAGCCCAGTATCACGATGACGGCGATGATGTATTTTCTTCCGTTATTCCAAGAAATGAGCGGCGTTTCTTTGTCAAAAAAGGTATAGAGCGCAAGCGCCCCCAGCGCCGGCACGACCGTTATCGCCAGCACCTGAAAGCTGTCCGTGCCGCATCCGAGGCAGACGGCAAATAAAAGCGCCGACCAAACGACGAGCCGCGACCGCTTTCCCTTCTCCCACGGACTGTCGAGGACCCGAAAAATCAGTCCGAGCAGGAGAAAAACAAGCAAAATGCCAAGGCTGTAATAGATCGTATGCTCCCACATGATCTCGCGCAGCTTCTCCGAGCCGGACAAAATGAGCACGGTGGAAAACACCGCCGCAGCCGTCCATTTCCAGCCCCATTTCATGGAACGGAAGAAAAACGCAAGCACAGCGCAGAAAAGGACGGCAAATATCGACATGCTGAGAATCTGCGCCGGCATCGAAAGCCCAAAGAGCGCGACCGCGGGCACCATCCATATAAAGGAGCCGAACGGCAGGATTGCCGCGTAATAAAAATCCTCGGCCAAAATTTTTCCGGATTCCAGCGCCGCGTTTGCCCACAGAATCGAATCCGTGCAGTCGGAATGGAAATACCCCTCGGAGGGTCCGATGATGTAATAGAGAATCACGCCGAGCGACAAAAGAAAGAGCGGCAGGGCGACGAGAAGATCCGTCAGCCGCCGTTTCTCCCGGAGCTTTTGAAAATATGCAGCAAGCTTCATATCGATCCCTTTCATATGAAAATCCCGTTAAGAATCTTCATTCCCCGATTTTTCCTCATGATATTCCTTCTCCGTATTCACGTTCCAGACCGGAGCCTTGTCATGCGAGCCGGACGCGACGGCGCGCACGGCCTCCATCGCCGTCAGCATCGAATGGTCCATGTTGTTATAGCGATGCTGGCCGTTTCTGCCGATGCACCATAGGTTGTCGATTCCGTCGAGATAAGCGCGTACCATATCAAAACGCTCATAGGTGCCGAAATACGCCGGATATGCCTTCTTGATCTTGATGCGAACGCTGTCGAGCACGTCCGCAGGATCGATAACGCCGATTGCGGCAAGCTCCTCCGTGGCAAAGCGGATGAAATCCTCGTCGGACATGCTCCAAAGCTCGTCCCCCTCGTTGCAGAAATATTCGAGCCCGATCCAAACGGTATGCTCAAAATCCTTCACCATATAAGGCGACCAGTTGTTGAAAATCTGAAGCCTGCCGAGCTTTACATTCCGCTCCTGCACATAAATCCAGCAGTCCGGCACGATATTTCCGACCGTTTTCATCTTCGTTTGGTTTTGGATCTTCAATTTATCCACAAGCAGACCGACCGTGATAAAATCGCGGTACGGCAGCGCCGCGGCGATGTCATGGACCTCCCTTGGCACGACCTCTCCCATCCCTTCGATGAGGTCCTTCACCGGCATCGAGGAAAAATAGACGTCGGCCGTCATGCGTTCCCTCACGCCGCCGCGGTCCACGATAATGCCGGAGATGTGGCGCCCGTCCGTTTCGATCGCTTCCACCCGGCAGCTCCGAATGATTTCGCCGCCCATTTCCTCGACGCGGGAGGCCAGCGTCTCCCAAAGCTGTCCCGGTCCCTTTTTCGGATACAGATACTGCTCGATGAGCGAGGTTTCCACATGGCTTTTGTCTTTCTTGAACGGCTTTGAGAGAAATGCCCAAACGGCGCGCATGAGCGAAAGCCCCTTGACGCGCTGTGCGCCCCAGTCCGCGGAGATATCCGCGGGATTGCGTCCCCAAACCTTTTCCGTATAATCCTCAAAAAACATCTCATAGAGCGGCGCGCCGAAGCGGTTGATATAAAAGTTTTTGAGCGAATCCTCTTTTTTCTTGAATATGCACGACCACACATAGCCGAAGCCCGCCTTCATCGTGCGGGTAAAGCCCATATTTTTCAGCGTTTCTCCTTTGAGAGAGATCGGATAGTCGAAAAACTTCTGCAAAAAATAGATTCTCGATACGCGGCCGCGCAGCAGCATGACCTCGTCTGTCTTTTCCGGGTCAGGTCCCGTTTCTGCGAGCGGCTTTTCTCTTTCCAAGAGAATATCGTCGATGGACGGCGAGCCTTGCAGCGGCATCAGCTCCTGCCAAAGCGCATTGACCTCGCGGCTTTTGGAGAAAAACCGATGACCGCCGATGTCGATGCGGTTCCCGTGATATTCGACGGTTCTCGAAATGCCGCCTATGATGTCGCTTTCCTCGACAATGACAGGCTTTATATCCGTCGTTTTCAAAAGCTCATATGCCGCGGTGAGTCCCGCAGGTCCCGCCCCGATGATCAGCGCGGTTTTCGGTGTTTCATTCATATCCGTTATCCTTTCCTTTTCATGCAAAATCCTTTACCTGCCGCGGTAAACGAAGAGCTTGCGTCCTATGTAGTTCCATATCAGCACGATTCCCTTGACAACACAGGAGAGCAGAAGGTACCATAAGCCATGATCCCCGATGAAGCGCGTTCCGAGAAGCGTCAAAAGCTCTGTGATGCCGAAGCCGACGACACCGACGGCGACATAGATGAAAAA